>JBFLXP010000614.1:0-1527 GCA_040757315.1 Nitrospirota bacterium | reverse complement strand
ATAATATCTGTTCTTATCGAGACAACAAAAGTCGGCAGGTCTATTTCAGGAAGTGCGCCTCCGCCTGCCCTTGACGTGTCCTCCGTCACCCGAATATCCGCGCCTTTCAGCTCTTTCTTGAGCCGGCCGGCCAACGCATTAGCACGCTTCTTTATCTCTTCCGGTTTTTGAAGCAACATCCTGAGGGTGGGGATGTGCTGAACGGCCTTTTCCTCATCGACATACTCCGACAAGGTGGCCTCGAACCCGGCCAGGGTCAGCTTATCTATCCGTACAGCCCTCGTAATAGGGTTTTTTTGTATGCGTTCAATATACTTTTTCCCCCCCACTATGACTCCTCCCTGGGGGCCGCCGAGGAGTTTGTCCCCGCTGAACGTCGTTAAATCCACGCCCGACTTCAGTATTTCCCGGACTGAAGGTTCATCGTGAATGCCAAAAGGTTTCAAATCGAGAAGACATCCGCTCCCCAAATCAAACATGACCGGAATCTGATGCTTTCTCCCGAGTTCGGCAAGGCGGTCAATCGGGACCTCTTCTACAAAACCGGTGACCCTGTAATTGGATTTATGGACCTTAAGAATAAGCGAAGTGTTTTCGTTCAAAGCCCTTTCATAATCGGAAAGATGCGTCTTGTTGGTTGTGCCCACTTCGCGGAGCACTGCTCCGCTTGAGGTCATCACATCGGGAATTCTGAAGGATCCGCCTATCTCGACAAGCTCGCCCCGCGAGACAATGACTTCTCTGCCTTTGGCAAGTGTATTAAGGCAGAGCAGGACGGCGGCAGCGTTATTATTGACAACAAGGGCATCTTCGGCGCCTGTAATCTCCCTGAGAATTCTTTTCACATGGACGTACCTCTTCCCCCTGCTTCCTTTTTCTATGTCGTACTCGAGATTGGAATAGTTCGCGGAAACCTGCTTGATGTTTTCGAGCACCCGCTCGGAAAGCACGGAACGGCCGAGATTCGTGTGAATGACTACGCCTGTGGCGTTGATTACCGGCCTGAGGCTGTAAGCGACGAGCCTTTCAAGCATGTTCTCGACATCGGCAGCCATAGTTTCATCCGAAAGATCAACAGACTGTCCCGCTATGATCTGCTTCCTCCTCATATCAATCGCGTCGCGTATCGCCTGGAGGACATATTTGCGGGGATACTGCTCCAGCCACGACAGCCCCTGTTCGGCCTTCAGGATCTCATCTACGGAGGGAAGATTCGAAAGGAGCTTCTGCTTTTCGTTCATGTATTTTTCTAACATATAAATATAATAAGGTCAATGGGTTTTATCAAAAATAGACTTTTCGGACCCGTTGGAAGGAGCAGACCGGAGATGAAGCGGAGGGCTCGGCTTTGGATATTATGCTAACACTGAAGTCAACCCTGTCGTTACAAAAAGGGAGGTCATCCCTCAAAGCCTTTCAAGGCGATGAGATTTGATTAGGGCATGGCGTCGAGAAAACAGGACTTCACTGAAAGTGTCATCTTGATTCGGTCTTTCGATGTGGCTTCCGATGCCATAATGTATCGCT
>JBFLXP010000613.1:0-1530 GCA_040757315.1 Nitrospirota bacterium | reverse complement strand
CTTCAATTCCATCCGGAGGTTGCCCATACACCGCTTGGAAAAAGGATCCTCAAAAATTTCCTATTTAGGATATGTAACTGCACACCCCTCTGGACGATGAAATCCTTTATCGAGACCACTACCAGGGAAATCAGGGAAAAAGTGGGAAACAAGAAAGTCGTCTGTGGCATAAGCGGCGGTGTCGACTCGACCGTGACGGCAGTGCTTGTTCATAGAGCGATCGGAAAGCAACTGACCTGCATCTTTGTCGACAACGGCGTCCTGAGAGAGGGAGAGGCAAAGAAGGTCGAAATGACGCTGCGGAAACATTTTCATATGAATATCAACTGCGTCGATGCCTCCGGGCGATTCCTGAGAAAACTCAAGGGCGAAACCGACCCCGAGAAAAAGAGAAAGATTATCGGAAACGAATTCATCAGAGTCTTCGAACAGGAGGCGAGGAAAATCAGGGGCGTCAAGTTTCTTGCCCAGGGAACGCTGTACCCCGATGTCATAGAAAGCGTCTCTTTCAAAGGACCCTCGGCAACGATAAAGAGCCATCACAACGTCGGAGGACTGTTGGACAGGATGAGGCTGAAACTTGTGGAACCCCTGCGCGAGCTCTTCAAGGACGAAGTTCGCGTCCTTGGCAAGGACCTCGATATACCCGAGGAGATCATAAACCGTCAACCTTTCCCGGGTCCCGGCCTGGCGATAAGGATCATCGGAGAGGTTACGAGAGAACGGTGCGAGATACTGAGAAAAGCGGATACCATCGTCCTCGACGAGATAAAGAAAGCCGGTCTTTATACTAAGCTCTGGCAGTCCTTTGCTGTTCTCCTGCCGGTGAAGAGTGTCGGAGTTATGGGTGACGAGCGGACTTACGAAAATGTCATAGCGGTGAGAGCCGTCAACAGCCTCGACGGCATGACCGCCGACTGGGCGCGGATTCCATACAACGTCCTGGGGCTCATCGCAAACCGGATTATCAACGAAGTCAAAGGAGTAAACCGGGTGGTTTACGACATCAGCTCAAAGCCACCGAGCACGATTGAATGGGAATAGCGGCTCGCAGGCCAGAGATACGCCTTGGACATAAAGATTTATCTTGAAGAAAAACGTGAACTTGTCGATACATATCTGAAATCCTATTTCAGCAAGCCATTTCCGCCGAATACTCTGCACGAGGCCGTTGTTTATTCTCTCTTTGCCGGCGGCAAGCGGATAAGGCCAATTCTTGCAATGGCGTCATACGAAGCATGCGGCGGAGATGCGAAATCTATCATACCGCAGGCATCCGCCCTCGAACTCATTCATACCTATTCTCTCATTCACGACGATCTGCCCGCGATGGACAACGACGATCTCAGGCGGGGTAAGCCGACGAATCACCGAGTGTTCGGAGAAGCTATCGCAATTCTCGCGGGAGATGCGCTTCTGACGGAAGCGTTTGTGATGATTGCGGAATGTGGATCCGGGATTCTGGAATCGAAAGAAGAATATTCCGCATTCCGCATTCCGTATTCCGCAATTGCCAGCGTTATCCGTGAC
>JBFLXP010000612.1:0-1532 GCA_040757315.1 Nitrospirota bacterium | reverse complement strand
AAGCCGTTGGCATTCAGGAACATCTCAAGCCGTTCTGCGGTTGCCTTCATATTTGAAAATATGAGATAACGGCCGTTTGGCTCGCGCCGGAGGATGCCCAGGAGGAGGCCGAACTTCTCAGCGCTGCCCACATGATAGATCTCCTGCTCCACCTGCTCCACCGTGACCTGCCCCGGCGTTATTTTGAACAGCTCGGGGTTGTTCATGTGCTCATAGGAGAGTTCGAGTACCCGGTGCGACAGGGTCGCAGAGAAGAGCAGGGACTGCCGGCGGTTGTAAGGCGCCATCCGCCTGATCAGGAACCGGATGTCGCTGATGAAGCCCATGTCGAACAAACGGTCTGCCTCGTCGATGACAAGGAATTGGGTCTTCTTCAGGTTGTAGACTCCCTGCTTGAGGTAATCGATGAGGCGGCCCGGCGTGCCGACCAGCATATCAACGCCCTGCGCAATCCGCTGGAGCTGCTTCTCGTAATCGACGCCGCCGAAGACGGGCACGATCCTGAAGCCGGCAGGACTTCCGATGATCCTTGCCTCGGCGTCGATCTGTACCGCCAGTTCCCGGGTCGGCGCTATAACCAGTGCCCGAGGTGACGGACCCTGTCCCGGAGAAGGTTGCCGGAACATGCGCGAAAACACCGCGATCAGGAAGGCAGCGGTCTTCCCGGTGCCTGTCTGGGCCTGGGCCGCGATGTCCCTGCCCCGCAGCGCCTCGGGCAGCGTCAGGGCCTGGACCGGCGTGCACTCGGCAAAACCTGCGGCCCTGATTCCCTCGAGGACTTGCTCGGGAATATCCAGTTCTTCAAATTTCACTTCTTATACTATACCTTAAGCATGGCCCATACATAAAGCAGTTGCGACAACAGTCCCCATGCTTAAGGCATGTTACAATAGAGGTAAAGACAGATGCGAGGATGGAGAGAGTGGTAACGTTTAAGGAATTTTCAGCGATTTTCAAAGGCACGGATTTCACAAATGAAGAGCTGAGAAAATTTTATTATTCGGTAAGAAAATCCATAATCCTCAGGCTTGTGGGCAAAAGGTCCTGGCCTGAAATCTTCAAACTTGAAGGAGAATGTCAGTGGCCGGTTCTCCGGAATATCGGCGACCCGGGACTTCCGATTTATGAGGATGCGGACAAAGCCTTGCTGGAGCGGTTTATAAAGACCATTTCCGAAGAGAAAAACTTAAGGGAGTACAGATCTTCTTTTGATAAGGTAAGGTACTGGTCCCTGCTCCAGTCCGTGATAGATGAAAGAATAGAGCTTTTCACAAGGGTCTTCGGCTTTTCCAAAAAGGAAGTGGAACATTGTAGGACGGTGGCTGAAAGGTACTCGAAGATAAGGGACAGAAGGATTAAAACACGAAAGAAGATGTGGAAGATCGGCATCGGCACCGGGGCCGCTACCCTGGCCGGTGCGGCCGCACTCTGGTATATTTCCAAGAAGGATAAGAAATAACATCGCCCTCTTCTCAGGACTGCTTCGTCTCAACAGATCAGCCCGTCCCCTTTTTTATTAGGGAAAATAGTCA
>JBFLXP010000611.1:0-1537 GCA_040757315.1 Nitrospirota bacterium | reverse complement strand
GGAGACTTGCTGCCGGGGCGAAGTATCCTTTCGAAGGAATATTTGAAATCATGAGCGCTCACCTCCCGGCCGTTCGAGAACCTGACGCCGCGCCTGAGCGTGAACCTGTACTCCAGACCGTCCCCGGACACCGTCCAACTTTCGGCAATGTCGGGTCTTACAGTCAGGTCTTTGTCGATCCCGACAAGCCCGTTGAACAGCTTAGCAGCTATTAGCCCTCCCGTGACGTCCACGATAAAGGCGGGATCAAGCGTGGTCGGGTTTGCGCTCAGGCGGTAGTAAAGGTGTCCTTCGAGACGGTTTTGATAAGTGCAAGATATGAGAAGAAACAGACAGAGGGACGCAAAGAAGAATTTACCCAAATAGAGTCTATCCATTAATTGTCATCTAATTGTCATCAAGAACAGTCTGTCATTCCCCGACGTGATCGGGGAATCCAGTCTTTTTAAGAGGTTCTGGATTGTCCGGTCAAGCCGGACAATGACAAGATACGACTTCGCGGATAGAAACCGCTCAGAATCTCAGAAAAGCCCCGATGCTGCCGGCCTCCTCGAGCCTTTTGCTGCTCGACACCACTTCGACCAATGCTCCTTGCTCGACCGCCTTCTGCGCAATAAGATCGACGATGTAATTGACGGTCTGCATGCCGCCTTTGCAGTATGGACAGAATGCGATATCGTGGGTGTTCAGATATCCGCACTGCGTGCAGGAAAGCCCGGGCGACTTGAAGTCTTTCAGCATGACCAGCTTCATCAGGCGGCCCTCCTGAAGGGCATGCAATACATTATCGATCCCGATGACGGCGTTTTCGTTTTTCAATGCTTTCGCGAGCAGATCTTCAATTTCCTCTGTCTCCTTCTTTTCTTCAAAGGCCCTCAGGATGGGTTCAGCCTTATCGAGAATATCCTTGGCGTTTGCGAACATCTCCGCCTGGAACGCACCTATAAGCTTGTCCAGAACAGGCTGCGGGAGCATCGCCTTCACTTTCCACACTGCCTCTTCGGAGCCTCCGATGAGAATCCTGCCGACATATTCGCCGGAGAGGAACGAATCTAACTGCTTCACCACGTCTTTCAGATGCATGTTTACGTGGTAATCGATATGCCGCTCATAGCTCTTCTCGGACAGAGCGAACCATCCGCCTTTCTTGTGTCTGCCTGGGACATCATCGCTTCGCACTTCGGCGTACTCTTCTATCTCGCCGAGATGCACCAGAAACAGCCGGGCAGCATCCCGGCCGACGAGTAGAACGGCATATCTCTGATAGTTGTCAAGGACGTCGAGGAGCGGCTTTATGTACGGCGTCGAATCGACGATGACTTCGTTCTTCATCGGCACCGAAAGATGGAACTCCCTCCAGAATTTCTTCTCCTGCGAGCTCAGGATCACGAGGCCTTTCTTGAATATCCTTTTATTGGAAAGAATATATGAATCGATCTTCTCTACATCCGCGCTGATCTTTTTCAGAACAGGCTTGTCAAGCTTTTCAGTCGTTTGTCTGATCATGTTCTTCACGTGGATCAGATAATCGCCTTTC
>JBFLXP010000610.1:0-1538 GCA_040757315.1 Nitrospirota bacterium | reverse complement strand
AGAAGAACGGATGATGACTTATCATAATTCTTCATCATAATTCTCTAAATAATACTATTTGTTCTTTATTTATATGAATAATTTATTATAGCATATACGTTCCGACCGGGAATGAGCGATGATACTGCATCTGCTCTGCAAATCCGCAATTCATGAATAATCCGGGTTAAACTCCCGCCGCCATTCTGGCAGCCTCCACCGTGTTATACATAAGCATCGCTATCGTCATCGGCCCCACGCCGCCGGGAACAGGCGTGATCCAGCCGGCATTCTCCGAGGCAGGCTCGAAATCCACGTCACCGACCAATTTCCCATCCGCGCCCACATTGATGCCCACATCAACAACGGCGGCACCCTTCTTGACCCAATCGCCTTTCACAAATTTAGCCTTGCCGATCGCTACACAGAGGATGTCGGCCTTAAGACATTCTTCCTTCAGATTCTGCGTCCTGCTGTGACAGATCGTGACCGTCGCGTTCTTCCTCAGAAGAAGGAGTGCGAGCGGTTTTCCTACAATCACGCTTCTGCCGACAACCACCGCGTGTTTTCCCGCCGGGTCTATTCCATAGGCTTCTAACAGTTTCATAACTCCGTGCGGCGTGCAAGCGACGAATCCCTTTTCATCAAGCACCAGTTTGCCCAGCGACTGGAGGCCGAATCCGTCGACGTCCTTCCCGGCTGCAATCCGATACATGACCTCTTTTTCATCAAGGCCTTTCGGAAGTGGAAGCTGGACCAGAACGCCGTGGACTTTCTTATCGCTGTTCAGGTCGTCTATCAGCCTGTTAAGCTCCGCCTGCGACGTTGTATCGGGTAATTTGCGGGCCACACTAACAATGCCGAGTTCTGCACAGGTCTTCTCTTTTGAAGCGACATACTTCTTGGATGCAGGATTTTCTCCAACGAGGACAACCGCCAGACAGGGGTCAATGCCCTTGCCTTTAAGATCCGCAATCTCTTTTTTCAGAGATTCACGAATATCTGCCGATACCTTCTTGCCATCAATTAATTGTGCCGACATCTCTCCTCCATTCTTGAAAGGTTTTGTTAAAATCGCAGGGGAAGGCATTCAGAGGTTCATGATCCGATTTGTCACTCTCGTCTTTTCAGCAGCTCGAGCAACTCCTCCCTTGTGGACTGCTTCGAACGGAATATGCCTCTGACAGCTGAAGTGATGGTTCTCGTGCCGATCTTCTTCAGCCCTCTCATGCTCAGGCACAAATGCTCCGCGTCGATGATGACCATTGCGCCTTTTGGTTTAAGTCTGTCCATGATCAGGTCAGCAAGTTGTGTCGTCAACCGCTCCTGCACCTGCAGCCGCCTCGTGAGTATTTCCACCGCTTTTGCGAGTTCACCGAGTCCGACGATTTTTCCACCTGATGGAATATAGGCGACATGGGCTTTGCCGACAAAGGGAAGCATATGATGCTCGCACATCGAAAAAAAGGAAATGTCCTTGAGGATCACCATCTCGTCATGGCTCTCCCCTTCGATATGTCGCAGAATCTCCTCCGTCGGCGTCTCAAGACCCGAAAAAA
>JBFLXP010000609.1:0-1541 GCA_040757315.1 Nitrospirota bacterium | reverse complement strand
AGCCCGGTTTCTCCCAAAATCCTGCTCACCAGATGAGGTATGTCCTGTTCGTGAAAGTGCCTCGCGGATATATTGACGGCGACCCGGACAGATTTTAGTCCCATTTTTTGCCATTCTTTATTGTGTGAACATGCTGCAAGCAAGACCCACTCTCCAAGTTCCGCAATCTGCCCCGTTTCTTCCATTATATAAAGGAAACGCTTCGGATAGACCAAATCTCCTTGCCTCTGCCAACGGACAAGAGCTTCTACACCGATGATCATTCCGGTTAGGAGATCAAACTGCGGCTGATAATGAATGACGAACTCCTTATTCTTGAGAGCGAACTGTAATGCATTTTCAAGCACCATTCGCTCAAAAGCCTTTTCTGTCAGTTCCGGCGAATAAAACTGATATGTGTTTTTCCCCAGCTTCCTGGCATGCTGTAAAGCCGTATAGGATGTATTGAGCAGGTTTCTTGCGTTAGAACCGTCGTTTGGATAAACGCTGACTCCGATATACACCGAAACAAACAGCTTCTGTCTTTTGAGCGTCAAGGGCATCTGCAATGATGTGAAGATCTTCCTTGCTATCAAGGCAGCGTCTTCGGCGTATTTTATCTCAGGGAGCAGGATCACAAACTCGTCTCTTCCTGGACGCGCCAAAATATCGCTTTTCCTGATGCAGGATCGGATGCGTTTTGCCAAAGTCTTTAACAGCTTGTTTCCATAATTCTCACCAAGAGTGTCGTTTATAAGCTTTAAACGATCTACACACATAAATAAAACGGCCGTTGTTTTCTTATTGCGCTCAGCAAGTCTAAGTGCATTCGTCAGAGATTCGAAAAAGAGTTCCTTTGTTGGAAGGCCTGTCAGAGGATCACGATATGCGGTATTCTTCGTCAAATCCTCATCCGTTAGATAAAGATTTCTCTCTAAGATTACTCACGAATATAATCTACCCTAATTCAAAGAATACAGCAAGGATTGTGTGATCAGTATCGTGCCCCCCCCTTTATGTAGGTCTCGTTGCGGCAAATACGGATCAACATACTCTATGCGCCTTTGAGTTCAGCGGTGCAATGTGCACATCGCGTCGCTTTAGTGGGAATGACGGAAAGACAATAAGGACACTCCCTGGTGGTCGGCTGCGCAGGGGGCGCTTCCTTCTGCTGCCTGAGTTTGTTCACGTTGCGGACGACCAGAAATACTGAAAAGGCGACAATCAGGAAACTGACAATCGTGTTGATGAAGACCCCGTAATTTACCGTTACGGCGCCAGCCTTTCTTGCTTCGGCAAGAGACGGATACGGCGGAGGGACGCTCCCTTCTTTAAGCACAACATAAAAATTGGAAAAGTCGACATTGCCAAGGGCAATGCCTATTGGCGGCATGACAATATCTGCCACGAAGGAATTAACGATTCCACCGAAGGCCGCTCCGATGATTATACCGACAGCCATGTCTACGACGTTCCCGCGTATAGCGAATTCTTTAAATTCCTTAAACATATCAACCTCCCTCCCCATTACATAGCTTCTTTATTTGTAAGGAAATAGTATC
>JBFLXP010000608.1:0-1547 GCA_040757315.1 Nitrospirota bacterium | reverse complement strand
GAAAGGTCAAAGATAAATATCCTGGAAAAGACATCACTCTTCTCGTGGAACAATGTAACACAGGATTCAACCCGAAAGTGAACAATCTTATCCCCGCAGGCGGAATGGCAAAATATGACTATATTCTTGTAAGCGACAGCAACGTGATCGTCGGTACGGATTACCTTCAAAAGATCATCGAAGATATGCGGGACCCGGACGTAGGCCTTGTCAGCAATCTCATTCAGGGCATCGGCGGACGTACGCTTGGATCAATATTCGAAAACCTCCACCTGAACTCGTTTGTTATCGGGAGCGTTTGCTTCCTCGACAGATTCCTAAAGATGCCTTGTGTCGTAGGAAAGTCTATGCTCATGCGGAAGACAGACCTGGAGGCGATCGGAGGATTTCGAGCGGTTAAGGATGTGCTTGCGGAAGACTACCTCATCGGGAAAAGAATGGAAGCAGCAGGCAAGAAAGTGGTCCTTTCAAGTTACATGATCAGAAACGTGAATGAATATTGGGGCGTCAGGAGGTTCCTGAACAGGCACACACGCTGGGGAAAATTGAGGTGGAAAATCGGCGGCTTGAAATATGTCTCGGAGTTATTCGGCAATCCGGTGTTCGTGTCGTCTCTGCCGGTTCTTCTCTGGGAGCCCTCGAAGCTCACCATAGCATTCGCGCTCACAGTCAGTTCGCTCAAGATCGCGGGCGACCTCTATATCGGCAGGATAATCAGAACGCCTATGCATTCTCTGATATATTCCCTGTCGCCTGTCAAGGATCTCATAATCGGCGTCATCTGGTTTGTTCCGCTACTCTCGAATGCCGTTACCTGGAGAGGAAATAGATACATCATCGGAAAGGATTCGTTTTTGGCTCCCTGTGCAGGGGCGGGTATATGGTCATGGAGATACAGGCTGGCCGATGCCATCAGGGCACGGTTCGCCTGATTTATGTAAGAAGATGCGGCCTAAACCTATACGACACTTGATCCCCATCAAATTCATAAAAACAATAATGAATATATCAATCGCTTCCGTCAGCATGTGCCTGAATTGCCTGCATACGCCTCATGAGCACGCTCTTCAGTGTATTCATTCAGAGTCTTCAGCATTTCCAGGAGAACAAGTTTAAAAACGGTAAGGATCGACGGATCAGTGAAATACGAGAATATGCTGTATTCCCTCAACGGAGTAAAGCCGACCAAAGACCATTCAACGTAACCATACTTTGCCATTATCTCGCTGATCGCATTTAAATCATCCCGGTTCACTCTATTCACCTCCTTCCCATCTGCACTCTAAAAACATTTAAGCATATTCTGTGCCATTAGTTGTCGCTCTGTAACTGACTGATTTATAAGAAAACACAAAAACATGCATGATGACCGAAAGGTCAGCCTTGCGGAATTTTGACATAAAAACTTCACCTTCGTTTCATATCGCCGTAACATCTCTCCCTTAAACTAACCCCTGTTTGGAAAGGAGGTGGTGAGAATGTAACGGGAGAGGTTCGATCTACTGAAGACTATCTAAAAGCAGGCATCCAAGAAACTAAAGGAGGTT
>JBFLXP010000607.1:0-1549 GCA_040757315.1 Nitrospirota bacterium | reverse complement strand
ATGAAAGCAAGAGATCTCATGTCACCTTTAAGTAAATATTTGGAACCTGATTTCACGCTCAGAGAAGCTGCAGATCTTCTCGGGACAGCCCGATGGGAAAACGGGCAAATCGGCGAAGAGGCGATGCCCGTGCTTGATTCAAAAGGAAAATTAATAGGGATTCTCTCGATCGGCGACATACTCAAGGTCGTGTATCCGAAATACATGCATCTTGTGGATTCAGGCAGCTCAAGATGGAACGAAATTGTTGAAACGCTCGCAAATAAGATGACCGGTAGGAAAGTCAGAGATTTTATGACGCAGATCGTCATTACCGTCAAAGAGGATTCCACCCTCATGGAGTGTATGGATCATATGCTGAAGAATAATGTAAAAAGAGTTCCCGTTTTGGACAGAGGAAACAGAGTCGTCGGAATGCTGCATGAGAGAGACATTTTTTACTGCATCGCGGAAGCTGTACAGAACAATAATCTCAAGGCCCAGCATGAAGAATGAAAAAGGAGGTACGACATGTCTGACTTTTATCAAACGGGTGTAGTGGCAACCTTTCACCGTCTCGGGAAAACAGAACTCGCGAAAATCGAGACTGAACTGTCGTGGTACTCCAAGGAGAGGCCGATAGCCCTTGTGCTGCCGTCGCTCTACAGTGAACTATCGGGAGAAGCATTGAAAGGGATAGTCAGGGAGTTGAAGGAAGTCAAATATATTAGGGAGATCGTCGTCACTCTTGGGCCGGCATCGGAGGAAGAATTCAGGCATGCAAGGGAGTTCTTTTCAATCTTGCCTCAGAAGACACGGATTATTTGGAACTCCGGGCCGCGGATTAGTGCGATTTATGAAACGATCGAGGCAGCGGAATTGCCGATCGGCGAGCCCGGCAAGGGGCGGTCTGCATGGATGGCTTACGGCTATGTTCTGTCCCGGCAGGAATTTGCGGCGATTGCGCTCCACGATTGCGACATACTTACCTATAACAGGGATTTACTGGCCCGTTTATGCTATCCCGTCACCAATCCTAATCTGGATTATGATTTTTGCAAAGGATTTTACAGCAGGGTGACCGACAGGCTGCACGGCAGAATGACGCGGCTTCTCGTTACACCTCTCGTCAGATCGCTCCAGAAAATTCTTGGATACCTGCCGATACTGGTCTTTTTTGACAGCTTCAGGTATCCCCTTGCAGGCGAGTTTTCGATGGACGCGGACCTTGCAAGAGTGATCAGGATACCCGGCGACTGGGGTCTTGAGGTCGGGGTGCTCGCGGAGGTTTACAGGAATACTTCTACAAGAAGAGTTTGCCAGGTGGACATCGCCGAGAATTACGAGCATAAGCACCAGGAGCTTTCTCCCGAGGACGCAACAAAAGGACTCAACAAAATGTGTGTAGATATATGTATTTCCCTTTTCAGGACTCTTGCGTCGGAAGGGATCGTGTTCTCTGATGGTTTTTTCAAGACATTAGTCGCCGCGTATGTGAGGACGGCCCAGGATATGCTGAAGAGATACCAGGACGACGCTGCGATCAACGGTCTCTTCTTCGACCGCCATG
>JBFLXP010000606.1:0-1552 GCA_040757315.1 Nitrospirota bacterium | reverse complement strand
AGTGAATGCCTGTATAGAAAAGGCTCTTGGCGGAAAACCCCTTGACACGGATTCCCAGGAGATGAAGGATCTTGTTGCGTATGTTGCATCGTTAAAGAAATGATCTCAGAGGGCAGGTACAGTATGGGAGCGGCTTCATCCCGATTCTGATCGGGATACCTCGGAGGTCCCGATCTTTACCGGGGCCGAGAATGAGCGAGCGTACTGTGCCTGCCCTCAGCCATCCTTGTTATCTGCTTATCTTTCCAGAATGAATATCCGAAAATCGTCGGAACCAAAGGGATGCGACTTGATTTCCGAATCAAAATAAACTGCCTCTATTTATGTTCAACCCTTCATCTGACTTCAATCTATCCTATCTCTTCGACAATTGCGGCGGCAAGGAGAGGAAACATGATCTCGTGATGCCCTGTAAGGGCATAGGCATGCCCTTTTTTTATGGTGGGGCGTCTCAGGACGTTTTCCCTCGGTCTGTAATGCTGGATGAAATCCATGTTCACCGTCGTAATATTCTCGACCTTGTTTCCGAGATTTCGCGCTATGGTCAAGGCCTTCAGAAAGACTTCGGGCATGATCACAGCAGAGCCAAGGTTAATATAAACTCCGCCTTCGAGATCCGAAATCACCGAGGCGAGAAGCCGGAAATCACGGAAGCTTCCCTCACCCAGCGCTGAACCGTCCGCCTCTGAATGCATATGAATGATGTCCGCGCCAAGCGCTACATGCACCGTGGCCGGGATTCCGATTTCAGAAGCAGAAGCAAAAAGGCTGGCATCTCTGAATTCAAAATTGCTTCCGCTTATCATCTCACCCACCGACTTGCCGACGCCGTACCCTTTCTTGGTCCCCTCGCGGATTGCCCTGTTCAGGTATCTGCCTGTGTCAGCCGCCATGCCGAAACTCCCTTTGCAGAGCTCCTTGTCGACATCTTCGGAGGTGCGGCCGATGAAGGCCATTTCAAAATCGTGAATGATGCAGGCGCCGTTCGTTGCCAGCGCCGTTATGACTTTCTTTCTCATGAGATCGATGATTAGAGGTGACAAGCCAACCTTTATCGGGTGTGCCCCCATGCCCAGGATCACGGGCCTTCTGTTCCTTCTCGCAGCGACAACAGCATGAACTACGGCCTTGAGATCCCTTGCAGCCAGAGTTTCCGGAAGATTTCGCAGGAAGGTCCGCACCGTATCTCCTTTCAGCGGCGGTACGGCAAAGGTCGAACGAGACACTTTGCTTTTCCGCGATGCAAGGGAGCAGGTTTTTATCTTCTTGAGCGAAACGGGCTTATAGTGTTTCATGGATTACATCTTACCATAAGTGCTGTTGAAAATAGTGGACGAATACTGATAACGTAAATCACATGAACAAAGGTATCAAATACGATTTCGTCGTTGCAAAACCTCACAAGAGAGGCCGGAAGTATCATCACGTCATGTTGGTGGACGGTCCCGACCTTGACAACTGCAAAAAGAAAGTATCGCATTTCTTCGAGAATTACCAGCTCGTCAGATATTTCAATACGAATATAGTTGAAGATAAATGTCTGTCATGCTCC
>JBFLXP010000605.1:0-1555 GCA_040757315.1 Nitrospirota bacterium | reverse complement strand
TCCCGACGCTGCACGGGACACGACAGGAAATGTTTGGGTCTTCCAGGGCTCCGGCAAATTCTATACCGACATTGATAAGACGGTGACATCAGACCAGGTATTCCTCGGACTGAAGGATAAAGGGATTACCGTTGCCGTTGGGAGTCTCTACGATGCGACTTCGGTTCCGACAACCGGCGACGTGACCGGCACGGCCGAGGTCTGCGCTTATGATTCGGCCACCGGCGTCTTTGGATTGGAGACTGTTGTGACTTCTGTAAAACCGACTTCTACAACGCCGGCGGTTGACAACGAAGGCTGGAAGATTTTTCTCACGAATGGGGAAAGGGTTATATCGAGACCCCTCGCCGTCGGCGGACTGGTGGATTTTCTTTCCTATAAGCCCGAGGCTGATGTGTGCAGTTACGGCGGCAACACTTACCTTTATGCCGTGGGGTACACAACCGGGGTTGCGTCTTCGAACGTGCCGATCCGTGCGCCTGAAGCAACGAGCAGTCCCACCGGAAATGTCACCGTCCACAAGAGCGTGCTTCTCGGCCCGGGTGCGCCTCCCATGGGCGAGGCCATAATAATACCGCCGCCAAAGCCGGATCAGGAAAAGCTCAAGAAGAAGATCCAGATAGCGACAGGCGTCATTGTGGAAGCTGAAAATAATCCTGTGTACTCGATTATTTCCAAGGTGATGCATTGGCTTAAGAAATGAGGGTGGGTATGCCTAAGGTTGTTCTCATATTGGTCTTGCTGATAGTCATGCTCTCCTCATGCGAAGGGAGCAAGGACGAACAACTGTCCAAAGGTATTGTTAAAGAGAAAGAGGCTGAGAGTGGAGAGGTTCCGAAAGGGTCCTCTCCTGAAGCCGTTAGCGCAACCCCCGAGATAGCATCGATAAAACTGCTGCCTTCCTCACCTAATGTGAATGACACCATAAAAGCGGAGGTCTTGACGAAGAATAATGCCTCCGCCTCCTTTGAGTGGGAGGTGAACGGGAAAAGATTGGCTGCATCTGAGAACAGTTTTTTTCTCGGAGAACTGAAGAGGGGTGACAAGATCTCTTTAACGGTAACACCTTTTATTGGAAATCGGAAAGGGAAGTCTCTGACTGTTATCACTCATGTATTCAACGCGCCGCCGAGGATTGTTTCTGATATCAAAGATTCAAAATACAAAGGCCGCAAGTTTGTTTATCATGTGAAGGCGTCCGACGCCGACGAAGACTCTCTCACCTACGCCTTGAAATCGAGCCCCGAGGGAATGACCATCAATTCAGAAACCGGATTGATTCAATGGAATGTGCTTGCCGATTTCAGGGGCAAGGTTCCCGTGACCGTTTCTGTCTCGGACGGAAAAGGGGGAGAGGTCGTTCAGTATCTGAATATCGACATAAGGGGCGCTGAGCAGCAAGATTAAAAAGGTCTAATTCCCGTCTTTGCCCCGCAACCCCTTAAACTCCTTGCTCTATACACTTCTAATTTTTTTCTTGCCAAAGAGCTCCAACTTATGATAATTTAGCATCCGCTAAAGTTCGAAGGGGAAACGCAGGCAGATGTGCAGTCAC
>JBFLXP010000604.1:0-1559 GCA_040757315.1 Nitrospirota bacterium | reverse complement strand
TCAGAAAGCCCATGAGACCGCCCAGAAAAATGCCGGTTATTCCGACTATGCCTGCAGAAAAAGTAAGCATCTGTCGTATCTGCCTCCAGGACGCGCCGATATATCTCATAATGCTTATCTCCCTCTTACGCTCCAACACGACAGCAAGCAGCGTATTGACCACCCCAAGAAGAGAAACGAGAATCGAAATGAGTTCGATCGCATAGGTGATCGCAAATGTCTTCTCGAAGATGTCCATGATCTTCATCCGCAATTCCCTGTTATTCATGATTTCGAGAACATATTGAGGCGACAGCCTTTCACGGAGTTTTCCGATAAGCTCGTCCGGGTCGACTCCTTCTTTGACGTAGACGCTGAACTGCGTTGAGTCGTCAAGCCCCCAATATCTGCGGAGCCACTTTCTGTCCAGATAAATGTAGCCTGACGTTGTGGAATAACTGGCGAAAACGTCATTGATCCTGAATATCTGTTTCCCCTTAGGGGTCATAAGCTCCAGGGTATCGCCCTTCTTCAGGCCGTAGCGAACGCTCAGATAGTCGGAAATGCCGGCTACCGGCTCGTCTCCTTCCATTTCCTTCAGGACCCTCTCATATTCCGGATCGAAATATCTCTTTCCGTAATATTTTCTCTTGACCGCTATATCCGCAAACCCGGCGATGACCTTCTGTCCGAAAAGATCTATATGCAGCGCCCTGAACTTATCCACGCCTGCCACTTCGGGATATTCTTTTACTGTTCTGACGATGTTTTCCGACACTGGGGAGAAGCAATAATTCGCTTTGCAGGACAGCGGTTTTATGTACACATCGGCAACGATGTTCTTGTTGATCCATCCCTTCAGAGAACTTCTGAAAGAGAAAATAAGGGTGAATAGAGCGATAATCATCGCGGCGCTTATCGCAACGCTCATGAGAGCGACGGCGAACCGGTATATGAGTCCCCTCATGTCTCCTACTGCGATTGTAGCAGTGGACCGGAATGTTCTTTCAGCAGGCTTTTTGATCAGCTTCAGAACCAAATCGAGATAAAGGGGCGATACAAAGGTGAACCCGATTATGATGAAGAGGATCCCCAGATATGAAAGAACAGGAAACGTGAAGGGCATCGAAGAATAGTCAGTGTACGATAGGGATATCCCCATGAGGATGAAGAGAAGACCGGCCCCCGCAAATCCCTTATGGTATTTCCGGTATTTTCCCTCAAAAGACCCTCGCCTCAGGCTTTCGTTCGGTCTGATCCTTGAAGATTCATATGCGGGGACGGCCGAGGCCGTGATGGACACCAGCAATCCTATCGCCAAAGCTGTTAATGCATCACGCGTCGTGACGATAAAGTCTGTTATGGTAACGGCACTGTACATGGTGGTGATGGTTCTTTCAACGGCCACGACGGAATAATAGGCGGCCGCCTGTCCGAGAGCGATTCCGATCACCGAACCGGTGCAGCCGAGGATAACGCTGTGCAGAACGAAGAGGAACACTACCGTTTTTCTGCCGGCGCCAAGAGCTCTTAGTATTCCGATTTCAGCTCTTCTCTCGAGAACGGATATGAAGACAGTA
>JBFLXP010000603.1:0-1565 GCA_040757315.1 Nitrospirota bacterium | reverse complement strand
CTTGTTCTTCCTGGGCGAATATATCGCGATGATCATCATGGCGTCTCTCTGCACGGTATGCTTCCTCGGTGGGTGGACACTTCCATGGTATGTGCTCAAAGTCCTGCCGTTCCTCTCTTTCGTGCCGGGCATATTCTGGTTCCTTATGAAGGTTTATGCATTCATATTCTTCTATTACTGGATCAGGGCTACGGTTCCGAGATACAGGTATGACCAGCTTATGGCTATCGGGTGGAAGATTTTGATACCGCTCGCCCTTGCAAATATTGTAGTAACAGGTCTCGTAAAGATTCTCGTGAAACAGTACGGGGGCTAAAGTGACTGCCAAAGAGAAGATCAAAGAAATAATCAAAAGGTTTACATTCATCGAGATCTTAAAAGGTATGGCCCTGACTCTGAGGATGATGTTCACACACGCCGTCACCATACAATATCCGAAGGAGAGAAGAAAGATAGCCCCGGGCTTCAGGGGGCAACACGCCCTCGTCAAGCATCCGATCACTATGAATGCAAAATGCGTGGGATGCGGGCTCTGCGCGACGATATGTCCGTCGCAGTGCATTAAAGTCATGCGTGCCAAAGGCGCGGTCGAAAAGTATGAACTCGAAATTCTAAGATGTATCTATTGCGGATTCTGCGTTGAAGCATGTCCATATGGTGCGCTTTCTATGACGGAGAATTACGAATATTCCGCCTATACGAGGCCGGAAATATTGATGACTAAGGACAAGCTTCTGACGAACTGGGACAAGTATATGTCCGGCAAGAAGGGCGAGGAATATCTGAAGCGTTTCTGGCGCCCCATGTCCGACGACTTCGGCACGCCTTCGGGCCAGGCTGTGGGAAGAGGGAAAAAATAATGATACAGCAATTATTTTTTGTATATTTCGCCTTCGCTGTAGTCGGGCTTTCTTTATTGGTAGTTACCAGAAAGAACCCGGTTCACAGCGTGCTCTGGATGCTCCTCCTGTTCTTCCACATAGCAAGCCTCTATCTCTTCCTCAATGCCGAATTCATGGCGGCAATTCAGGTAATTGTGTATGCCGGCGGCATACTCGTCCTGTTCCTTTTCGTCGTTCTGCTGATGAATCTGCGGGAGGAATTGAGAATCAGCAAGTATATCGGCGCAGCTCCGACAAGCTTTACCTTTGCCATTGGTCTGCTTGTCACTGTATTTATTTCCCTCCGATCCTTCGTTGCCGCACCGCCGGGAGAATATACGATCGATCTCATCAAGAGAGAAACACACATAAATGTATTGGGGAAACTGCTGTACACAGAGTTCCTCTATCCTTTCGAGATTGCGTCGCTCATTCTTCTCGTGGCGATTATCGGCGCCATAGTCCTCGCAAAAAGGAGGCTGAAGAGCTAACATGGTTCCGCTGAGCTGGTATATGGTCCTCAGTCTGCTGGTTTTTACCATCGGGGTATTCGGATTTCTTTCCCGGAGAAACATAATCATTATGTTCATGTCCATAGAGTTGATGCTCAACGCCGTTAATATCAATCTTATCTCCCTCAGCCATTACCTCCAGGATCTGAGGGGGCAGATACTGGCCTTTTTT
>JBFLXP010000602.1:0-1575 GCA_040757315.1 Nitrospirota bacterium | reverse complement strand
CCCTGATTCTGCGGGAACTCATTATCCGGGACTTCGAGGAGTACCTCGATGGCGAAAGGGAAGACAGGATATACCGCATTATGGCCGCCGTTGAAGGGTCCTACGAGAAGAATTCCGGCTGGAACGGCATCGCGTTGGCGGAAAATACTGTCTGGGCGCTGCTTCTGGGGTATGAGATACGCATCCTGGACGGAAACGGCAACGAACTAATGAATTCACAGGAGGCGGTGGAGTCTCTTTCTCCTTTGATGAAACGGAGAATAGTGGCGATGGCGAATTTCTCCGCCGAGACCCTGCGAGAAAGAGAAGACCCCTTTTTCAGCTATCCGCTGTTCCTCGGAGGAAGAGACATCGGGAACATCGAAGTGCGCCGGCTGGGAGAGACCCGTCAGAGGAAAGAAACTATCTTCCTGGGAAGGTCGAACCGTTTCCTTATCATATCCGTTATTGCGCTGGGGGGATTGTCACTTCTCTTGAGTTTCTTCTTCTCAAAAAGACTGACCGATCCGATCAAGAGACTGACTTTGGCTGCGCAGAACATCAGCGAAGGGAAGATGAAAAGCAGGGTATCGATCCGGGGAAGCGATGAAATAAGCGACCTTGCAAAAACGTTCAATATCATGGCCTCCAATCTGGAGATCCAGGAGTTGTTGCGCAGAAAACTGACGGCCAACATCGCTCACGAACTCAGGACCCCCCTGACGATCATGCAGGGGGAAATCGAAGGCATGGTGGACGGCCTGATTCCGGTCGATCGGGAAAGACTTCTCTCCCTGAATGAAGAAACCGCCAGACTGAAGAAGATCATCGAAGGTATCGAGGAATTGTCCAGAGCTGAAGCGAGCATCCTCAGCCTCACAAAAGAACAGATATCGTTGAAAGGCTATCTGAACACTATCAGAGAGCGCTTTGTAAAACTCTTTCGGGATAAAGGAGTTGAAATCGATCTTCAATGCGACGAACCGCTTTCCCTTCAGGCCGACCCGGACAGATTGAGCCAGATACTCATAAATCTTTTGAGCAATGCCCTCCGCGCAACCGGCAGCGGCGATAGAGTGACAATCAGCGCGGGGAAAGAGGGTTCCGAAGTTTTCATCGAGGTTGCCGACACCGGAAAGGGAATAAAAAAGGAGGATATTCCCTTTATTTTCGAGCGGTTCTACAAAGACTACGAAGGCGGTCTTGGTATAGGTCTTGCTATCTGCAAAGAACTTGCCGAAGCACACGGCGGACGCATTGAGGTCCGAAGCGATTATGGAAAAGGAGCCGCATTCACCCTTTATATCCCGGAATTCACAACTTCTTCATAATTGCTTCGATACCTCTTCATAATATTCGGGTAAGCTTGGTTTAGTCGGTTGTGATAAATGCAGAGTCAGTTCATCTGTGAAAATTAAAACGGCATATATTCCCACTTTGGGGACGGCACTGTTCTTCCTTCTGATAATTGTTGCTCAGGAAAGCTCGTACGCCCAGGAAGTGCAGAAGGGACTTACGGAGTCTGAACCGACCTACGGGAACTACTCTCGCGGCGACAAATGGGGGTGGTACGGCGCGAGGAAAGTGGTGAGGAAC
>JBFLXP010000601.1:0-1581 GCA_040757315.1 Nitrospirota bacterium | reverse complement strand
TTAGTTGAAGACCTGAAAAATATCAGGATAGAAATTCTGGAGGCGAAATGATTGCCATAGAGAACTGTACAAAGAAATACGGTGCTGTTCCCGCCGTTGACAGGCTGTCTCTTGCCGTAGAGGCATCCGAGATTTTCGGGCTTCTCGGGCCAAACGGGGCCGGCAAATCGACTGCAATTAAGATGATGGTCGGGCTTCTCAGACCTGATTCCGGCAGGGTCACAATAGGAGGATATGACATCAGCAGTGATCCCATTTCTGCAAAGCGGATCATGGCATATGTCCCTGAAAAAGGGTACATTTATGAAAAGTTGACAGCCTGGGAATACCTCACATTCATCGGCGGGTTATATTCGCTGGAGGAAGTTGATTTCCGGGAAAGCGCTTTTCAGTACCTGGAGTTTTTTGGGCTCCGGCAATGGAAGGATGACCTGATAAGCAGTTTTTCGATGGGGATGAAGCAGAAATTACTGCTCACTGCAGCCTTTATGAGGAAACCGAAGGTAATAATACTCGATGAGCCCCATAATGGTCTCGACCCGAAGGGAGTGAGATTGCTGAAGGAGATTCTCTTTCGCCTTCGCAGTGAGGGCACGGCAATTATTCTCTCCACGCACATCATTGCGATCGCTGAGCAGATCTGCAACAGGATCGCAATCATGAACAGGGGTTCTGTGATTGCCCTGGGAACGAACGAAGACCTGCGGAATTATGCGAAGTCTTCCGATAAGGACCTTGAGGACATATTTCTTCGGCTGACGTCTGATTATGACAGTCCGGAGGGTACCGGATGAGAGACCTGTTCACGCTTTTTCTGCCGGTTGTCTGGTCGCTGAAGAACGACATCCTTAAATTCAGCGGGCCGTTCTATAGAAAATCATTTTATTATATTGTGTCCGCGGGTATTTTCATGTTTCTTTTCGTTGAACTCCTCAGCGCCGGCATGACACGGCTGCATAATTTGTCTGCCGATGTATTCCGCGTGCTTTTGATCAAGGCATACTCCCTGACGTTTCTTATTATTTTCCTCATTCAGGTGGTCAATGGCTTTGTGATAAGCCTGACCTCCTTTTACCATGCCAGGGACCTGGAAGTCCTTTTCACCTCCCCGGTGAACAGAACCTCTCTGTTTTTTTCGCGGCTTGTCGAGACGCATATAAAGGCATCCTGGATGCTGATAATTTTTGGAATGCCCCTGCTTATAGCCGCAGGGCATTTGTACCGCCCTGATCTTTTATTTTATTGTTATGCGTTCCTGCTGTTTTCTGTTTTTTCTGTGATACCGGTCAACATCGGCGCCGGCATGGCCCTCTTCATGTCAAGGTTTTTCTCCCTCAGAAGGCTGAAGAAATTCTTCTACTCCGCAGCTGTTCTCGTTGCTGCTCTCTTTGTTGTCCTGCTCAGGATCTTCAGGCCGGAGCGATTGGTCAACCCTGAATTCTTTGCGAATCTGACACTCTTTCTCAATGAGCTGAACACCCCGTCGTTTGTGTTGATGCCAAGCCGATGGCTCGGCGAGTCTCTTTTCGATTTCCTTGGTAAATCCATGAATGCCGATACGATCATCTTTATCGCGCTTCT
>JBFLXP010000600.1:0-1589 GCA_040757315.1 Nitrospirota bacterium | reverse complement strand
TCGGAGCTCATTTAAATCTATTTCTTCATAGAACTCAAGAAAAGACGCCAACGCCTCGGCATTGCTTTCATTTCGATTCTCATCAAAGTCACTTGTCGGCGTCCGGGAGTAAAGGCGATCTATAAGACTGACCAGACTATCTTCATTTGATAAGCCATTAGCTATGAACCTCTGGATTGCCGCTTGTGCCGGCTGATAATAGCTCACCTGAAAGCTCGTAGGCCTCTTTTGCTGCTCAATGATTCTTTTACGGCGGGATGCATCTGAAACAAGATATTCTGTAAGCTGATTAAGTGATATTCTCGGCTCATCTCTTTCGTCTGGCATTAATTACCCTCCTTAGATAATTTCATATATTTCTTCTTTATCTCGTCCTTCTCCATCCTCTTCTCTATTACAGCCGAAGAGACAAGAAAAGCCTTTGCTACATGCTCCGTGATCAGTTCCCAGGCAAAGTCCCAGTTCTTCTCCAGCGAAATCCCTTTGTCTTTGATCTTCATTGTCCACTCGCTTACTGAATTGCGCAACTCTTCTTTCGGCGCCAGAACCAGCCCCGCGAAGGCATACCCCTGATATTCAAGCCAGCTATGCTCTTCTTCGGTCAAGGAATTGATAAATTCCTTCCAGCCACGGATGGTCCTGAACTTGTGCATGTCATATAAATGGCGGTGGAGTACAATATGCCCTATTTCATGTGCCAGTGTGAAACGATATCTGGTAGGGCGGTCGGAATAGACATATTCGTCTACATAGATTGTCTTCAGATCACCGGAGGTGAATCCCTCTACCTCATATTCCCTTTGCAGCCCCAAAACCGGGGCAATACTTATCCTGAAGTCGAATTCGATGATCTCCTCGATGGGGACGGGAATGACTCCGGTCGGGTTATGTTCCCGCAGAAAGGCATCGGCCTTTCTGCGTAAATCCTCATAACTGTATACAGGGATTTCGGGCACAGTCAGGATTTTCTGATCAACTCCACCAGCTTCTCAAGCTTCTCCTCCGAAATTTTCTGCCCTCGAAGCGTCCTGAACAGAATCGGCAGGCTTGCAACAACCGCTTTATCTTCCAGCAGCTCATCAGGAATGCGGCCGGCCTCGATTCGCGCTAGGTCAAAGAACTGATACCAATCATCCGAGCCTTTCTTGATCTGGAGGTAACTGGCATACTCCTCAAGCTTCTCGCTCCCCTGCGGCGGCGCCATAAGCCCCCGTTCAAGGCGGCTGATATTGCCGGGATCAAGTTTGTTTTCAACACAGAACTGGCGCAAGGTCTTCCTGAGAGCAATCCTCTTCTCCTTAAAGAACTCGCCAAATGTGGGTTTGGCAGCCATTGAATTCACCCCTTTCTCTGTCGTTGTAATAATAATACAACGCGTCATTTGTTGTTGTCAAGATACAACAGGCGCCTGGGGAGATCAACTTATCGGCGGCAAGCATAGGTTCGAAAGGGTATACCACCTAACCTAAGGATGGGCCAAGTGTCATTCCATCGTAAAGTCCCCCGATCTGACTCCTCCGATCCGGGCCTTCTTTTTAGCGCGAAAATGAGGGGAAAAAGCCCTCCGCATCTCTTCATCGTCAGCGAAG
>JBFLXP010000599.1:0-1590 GCA_040757315.1 Nitrospirota bacterium | reverse complement strand
GCCGCCGCCGAGTGGAGAACCACATTCGATGCCGTTGAAGACGGAATTATCCTTACGAAGTCGGACGGGGAGATTCTTAGATGCAATGAGGCTGCCAGAGCGTTATTCGGAAGGAGTTTCACGGATATCATCGGGAGAGCACCGTGGGAGCACCTAAACCTGGAAGGAGAGGTTGTCCTGAACTGCTTCAACAGCATGAAGGAATCCCTGAGCAGACAGCACGCGGTTCTCACCATCGGCAAGAGATGGTTCAGCATCGACGTGGATCCCATTTTGAACGGAGGGGGGCTCATTGGAGGCGTATTCATTCTGTCGGACATTACGAGCCAAAAGGAGACCGAGGAAGAACTCCGCGTCGCCCACGAAGAACTGAAGAAACTCGCAACCACGGACAAGCTGACGGGCGCGTACAACAGAACAAAATTTGACGAAATCATAGATATCGAGACGGAGCGTGCGAAAAGGTACGGCAGCCCGCTGGCGCTGATAGTGTTCGATATCGACCATTTCAAGGTGGTGAACGATAACTATGGACATAGTGCCGGCGACTCCGTCCTGAAGGCTATAGCGGATATCGTAAGAGACAATATACGGAAACCCGACTATTTCGTGCGATGGGGAGGAGAGGAATTCATGATTATCTCTTCGGATTCGTCAATCAACAAGGCATCCGCGCTTGCCGAAAGATTGCGCAGGACGATAGAGGCACATCAATTCGGAGAGGTCGGAACGGTAACGATGAGTTTCGGAGTGACGGAATTTCGGGCGGATGAGACGACTGCCGCATTTATTGCCAGGGCGGATGGTGCTACGTATATGGCGAAGAAAAAAGGCAGAAACAGAGTAGAGGCGGTTCGATAGATCAGATTATTCATGACTCGTGCAATATCAGAGCAGATGCAGTTGCCGACATGAAATTTGTGATTGTGGACTATTCGGAAATCTACTATGGCGGCATAGCGAAAATAGAGAGACCAAAAAAAATTGTCGGCAAGTTCGTGCAGTTGAGACATGCCGATACCGAATATCTCGTCTTTTCCCCAAAGGAATTCACCCGCTATCATGCCGACCTCGTTGAGAAGTTCTGCAGTGACAGAGGCATTGATGGGACGTACAACAGTCGCGTGAAGCGGTTCGATATCCACGACCCTTCCTGGACCGTAACGGGTGGAGGGAAATTCGAGGCGGATGTGGACGGCAAGCGTCTCCGTCTCTATGATGACTCGATGGCATACGGAAAATTTGTCTCGAAGGGACTGAAAGAAAAGATACTTTCGGCGAAAGGAATGTCTGCGTATAAGGTTGAGATAGAATAAGAAGACTCACACGCCTCGTGCTTTTGCCTTACGTAAACCGTGTCGTTGCGGAAAGCCGATGACAAAAAAGCTGTTGTCATTCCCGCTTGTCGGGAATCTTTCTTCTATTCTTACGAAGAAAGATACTGGATCATCCAAAAAGACGGGTGTGCACGCCATCATTTTTTGATACCAAAATCAGAAAAAATTGGGTAACACTTTTCCGTTTCTGGTAATAGTAATAAACCCTTTCATACTCAGCCAGGCCTCGACGGCAATGCGCCAAGCCGCTTGC
>JBFLXP010000598.1:0-1591 GCA_040757315.1 Nitrospirota bacterium | reverse complement strand
GCCTTGATCTTCCTCTTTTATTCCTATGCCGGTATCTGAAACGCATATCTCCGCAAGAATGGGTATCTCACCTGGTTTAATGCCTCTGTCCGAAGGTTTCGCAGTGATGGTTATACCCCCTTCTTGGGTGAACTTGAGGGAATTCGACAGAAGATTTATGAGAATTTCTTTTATGCGGTCTTCATCGCCATAGATCAAAGGAAGGTTCTCATCGATGTCGACAGTCAGGCTCAGACCTTTCTTCTTGATGACAGGGTCAAATGTGACAAGCACCGTTTCAACCAGCCATTTCATATCGATCTCTTTCGGAACCAGCTTCATCTTTCCTGACTCAATCTTCGAGATATCGAGCACGTCGTTAATCAACTGAAGAAGGTGACGGGCGTTTGCAGCAACTTTTTCGAGGCTCTTCCGCTGGTCCTCGTTAATAGGACCGTCGATGCCGTCTAAAAGGAGATCTGTATATCCGATAATGGCATTCATAGGCGTGCGGAGCTCGTGCGACATGTTGGCGAGGAAAGTAGATTTAAGCCTGTCGAGTTCCCTCAATTCCCGGTTGGCATTCTCAAGAAGTGCGATGAGCTGGGCGCGTTCGGAAAGGAGGGCGGTCTTCCTATTTATTTCCTCTTCCAGTTTCTTGCTGAAGGATGCAACGCTATCCACCATATAGTTGAAGGTGTTGCCCAGGACTCCAATCTCGTCTTGTGTCTCAACAACGACTTTTGCGGACATGTCTCCTTCGCCGAATTTCTTTGCCTTTTCCGCCAGGCTCTCCACAGGATGCCTCACCAGTTTATTCACCATAAAATAAATGAGGCCGACCGCGATCGGAATTAAGAATACGACAATCATCACCGTACGGTTCCGCTGAGCTGCCACTTGAGCATAAGTCCTTTCTGCGTCGAGCCGTACAACGATTCCGCCGAGAACCTTTCTCGAAGAACCATGGCAGTGATAGCAGTCCTTCTCGTTAAGAATGGGGCGCATGACAATGAGGTGTCTCCTCTGGCCGACGAAATCCTCAAAGGGTTTCCGCGGATCGATCTCGGGCTGAACTCCCGTTTTCAGTGTTTCTGTCAGAGTTCTGGTAACGTGGATATTCCCGATGTGATCGCCCACTTTGGTTTTCACGGCATCGCTCCGTGTCGAATATATAATCTCCTGTTCGAAATCGCAGATAAACACCTGGACATCGCTCATTTTTTCACGGATATCGGACAATTCCCTTTTTATGGCCTCGCTGTCACCGACCTCCATGGGATACTTGATGCCGGCATACACCGAGTCGGCAAGCTCCGTGCTCAGGGCTGATGCTATTTCCAGCCGGTCTTTCGTACCGAAATAAATCCTCATATAAATTTCAGCCAGCAGAACAAGCAGAATGATCATCAGCATCGCAACCATGATCTTGTATCCCAATCGTTTTTCTATGAAACTAAGCATGGAATCCTGTCTCCTGTTTCAAGTTTCCCGTTTTTTACTTTCTGATTTCTGTCGTGCTCAGTGTGCTCCGCCATGTATCAAGGGCTTGTATCTGAATGCCTTTACCCGTTCAGGGATGTGACAGACTTCGCAATCCTGCAACGTCAAA
>JBFLXP010000597.1:0-1592 GCA_040757315.1 Nitrospirota bacterium | reverse complement strand
TAACCCTCGATGAAAATACTCCTCGTTTATCCATACTTCCTCGATGACAGGCTTCATGCCGAGGATGTCGGAGTTCTGCCTATCGGACTCTATTACATCGGCGCAGAGCTTAGAGAGCACGCGCATGATGTGGAGATACTGAATTGGCACGATATCAATAAAAGACCCGGCGAAATCGAGAAGACACTCAAGGAGAAAATGCCTGACGTAATCGGCTTTTCGATCGTCCATGCCAATCGATGGGGCGGGATCGACATCGCCCGGATCGCCAAAAAGATCCTCCACGGGGTGAAGATTGTATTTGGCGGAATCGGCGCCACCTTCCTCTGGGAGCACCTGCTGAAAAATTTCAAGGAGATCGATTATGTAGTTTTAGGTGAAGGAGAATACACCTTTTTGGAACTGCTTCGGCGCATCGAGAGCGGGGAAGAGGAGAAACTCGACGCCGTCAGGGGGATCGCCTTCCGGAAAGGAAGAAAAATAATCAAGACCGAATCCGCCGGTTCAGTGGAGGATCTTGACCGATTGCCTATGCCTTCAAAGTATTTTACGTTCCGGCACCTCGTCTCGTCCCGAGGCTGCCCTTCCAACTGCACCTTCTGCGGATCACCCCGTTTCTGGGGACGCAGGGTCAGATTCCACTCTCCCGACTACTTCGTTGAGCAACTCGATCGGCTCTATCAGAAAGGCATCTCCTTCTTTTATGTATCGGATGATACCTTCACGATGAGAGAGGACCGCGTAATCCAGATTTGCAGGAAAATCATCGAAAGGGGTCTCAGGATCACGTGGTTCGCTATATCACGCGTGAATTTTGTGAGCGAAGAGATGCTTTACTGGATGAGAAAGGCCGGGTGCATCCAGATCAGCTACGGCGTGGAGAGCGGCTCCGAAAAGATCAGAGAGGCTCTGAATAAAAATATTAAGGCCGACGATATTAAGAGGGCATTCAGTTTGACTGTTAAGTACGGCATACTGCCCCGCGCCTACTTCATCTACGGTTCTCCGGGCGAAACCGGGGATACGATACAGGAGACTATTGACCTGATCCGGGAGATTAAGCCGCTGGGCGCCATCTTCTACATTCTTGATATCTTCCCCGGTACTGCTCTTTATGATGATTTTAAGCGGAGAACAAAGTCGGGAGATGATATCTGGCTGAAAAGAATAGAAGATATCATGTATTTTGAGACGGACCGGCGCTTTTCGAAAGAAATGATTCTGGCTTTCGGTGAGCGACTCAGGTCCGGATATTACGGGAGCCTCCCAAAGTTTGCCGACAGTATCAGCCTCGTCGACAAAGATGATCTCTGCGAAAGTCATGCCGATTTCCTTTCGAGGCTGGCAATGACATTCAGCCACGGCGATTATGCGGCTGTCGAGGCGATACCGGAAAAAGAAAAGGTGGCGGAGCGACTTTTCAGCAGGGCTCTGTCATACTTTCCGGACCACCGTGCATATCTCGGATTAGGTATTATCAAACAGAGAAGTGGAAGATATGAGGAATCCGTTGCTGTTCTCTCGGAAGGAACGAAGTATTATCCCGATAGTGAGCAGCTTGCCGTCTGCCTTGGCATAAGCTTTATGAACCT
>JBFLXP010000596.1:0-1595 GCA_040757315.1 Nitrospirota bacterium | reverse complement strand
TATGAGCCGCCTCCAAAGGGCAGATATCTGATTCTTATACCCAAAGGCTGGACACGCGATAAAATGAGTCATTCCCGCGAAAGCGGGAATCCAGGGACAACTGGATTCCGGGTCAAGCCCGGAATGACGGAGACGAGTGCATGGAGATGGTTTAGCGAATTATATCCAGCCATTGCTAATCATCTGGGACCGTTTGCGGAAAAAGGGAAAAAGCGCTATGACAAAGGCGAATATTGGTGGGAGCTTCGAGCATGTGACTATTATGCCGCATTTGAAAAGCCAAAAATAATGTGGCCAGAGATTGCAGGAGACGCCCGGTTTACCTATGATGATGCTGGATATTACGTGAACAACAAAGTCTTTATCATTTCCGATGGCTCTCACTATTTGCTTGGCCTGCTGAATTCTGCTCTCCTCCGGTTCTTTATCCACAACAACTGCACCGACTTGCAGGGCAACAGCTATAATTTTTCAGGCGTTTTCGTAAGCAGAACCCCAATCCGGTCCATCGACTTCAAGAACCCCTCGGAAAAGGCCGTTCATGACAAACTCGTCTCTCTCGTCGAGAGGATGCTTGAACTCAACAAAAGGAAAGCCGCCTTGCCTCCATCCGCAGAGCGCGAAAAGATCGAACGGGAGATTGCGATCACGGATGAAAAGATAGATGATATTGTTTGTGGGCTTTATGGAGTGGCGGACGGGGAACGAGCAAGGGTGTAGACAAAAATACCTAATAAGTGGTCAGCATTATGAGGGAATGAAAGCTCCCGCAGATTGAATGCCTATCACTCAGAAATTACACAAATCAGCTGTTCTGGAAAAAGAAATAATAAATGCCGTGCGTCAGTTTTCTTCTGCCGATTTGCTCTTAGCTGTTAGCACCGCGATGAAACCAAGGCCTGCTATAGAGTCACATAAAGAATATGATATTCATCCTTTCATTGCAGCAGCGCTCTCATCATTTGCAGTCAGATATTCAAATCCGCATAGAGGCACCAAGAGAATGTCTTTGAGGCTATTGAAGCGACTTTCGGATTTAATCTTCACCTATCTTGGTGCTGATCCAATTACGCAGGACGAAGTACTTGCTGTTGAATTCCAGAATTCTAATCCCATATTCACCATGTTACGCATTGTCGGAAATCAGTTCCCATTTGAAGTAAGCGCGTACGGTTCTGTTGGGCAACCGCTGCTTCTTTATGGTGAAATACCAAAAGAGATAGAGTCAAGAAAAGAGGTGCCACACTTTAAGTTCGAGACTGCGTTTCAGAAGATAACGGGACTTTCATTAAAAAATTTTTTATGCTGCGGTCTCATCGCATGGTCTGCTTTTTCATCCCGGAATAACTTTGGCCTAACGCGCGAATATTTTGAAAAAGCTCGTTCGCAAGGCATCAAGCTGCCTGATGATGAAGGCATAGTTGACGCTCTTAATTGTTTTACGGCGGACCCTGTGCGGTTTCGCGAAAAATACGAAGAAATGAAGCAAAAAGATCGACGTTTCTGTATGTATGATTTCAATCCGTTGTTGACTTTTCCAATTGTGAGACCTTGGCACCATCATGTAACGACATCTATGTCGAATGATAGAATAA
>JBFLXP010000595.1:0-1600 GCA_040757315.1 Nitrospirota bacterium | reverse complement strand
ATATATTCCGTAAAGGTAGGGGCGGTACCGTCAGGAATTCCTCATCTTATGATGGGATAAAAAAATCTCATCGCCTTGAAGGGCTTTGAGTGATGCCTTCCTTCCTGCAACGATAGGATAAATAACGATGCGGGCGTGCCGGAGGATTGTGGTCTCTAAATTGTATAATACGGTATGGTCGATATCACTCTGGACGCTCTTGTCAAGAAAATCCTGTCTTATAACCCCGATGCTGACGTATCGCTCTTGAAACGGGCATACGCCTTTTCGAGTGAGGCGCATTGTACCCAGCGGAGGGTGGAGGGATCCCCTTATATAGAACATCCGCAGGCTGTTGCATCCATCCTCGCCGATATGAAGATGGACGTTGCCACTATCGCAGCGGGGCTTCTCCACGACACGGTCGAAGACACCGAGGCTTCCACGAAAGATATCCGGGACCTTTTTGGAAAAGAGATCGCTTTTCTCGTCGAGTCCCTGACAAAAATCGCCAGAATGGAATTCACCACGCGGGAGGAGGCTCAGGCCGAGAACTTCAGGAAGATGCTTCTCGCCATGTCGGAGGATATAAGGGTTATTCTGATAAAATTCGCGGACAGGCTCCACAACATGCGCACACTCCAACACCTCCCGGAGAATAAACGGCAGAGAATCGCAAAGGAAACCCTCGAAATTTATGCGCCCATCGCCAACAGGCTCGGAATAGGCTGGCTGAGGACCGAACTCGAAGACCTCGGCTTCAAGACGCTCATGCCGGACCTCTATGACGAACTTGTCCAGAAGGTTGCAAAGAGGAAAGAAGAGCAGGAGGCATACTTAAAGGAAGTCACCGAAATCGTCCAGAACAGATTAAAAGAAGAGAATATCCCCGGCCATGTTTCATGGAGGATAAAGCATTACTATGGCATCTATCAGAAAATGCTGGCACAGGGTATCACTTTCGAGCAGGTTCATGACGTCCTTGGACTGAGAATTATCACGGATACGAAAGCCAACTGTTACGCAATTCTCGGGCTCATCCATTCACTTTGGCCCCCCGTGCCCGGCAGGTTCAAAGACTATATCGGTGTTCCGAAATCAAACATGTATCAGTCGCTGCATACGACCGTTATCGGTCCGAAGGGCGAGCGGGTCGAGTTTCAGATCCGAACGTCCGAGATGCATATGTTTGCTGAGCATGGTATTGCATCCCACTGGCGGTACAAGGAAAAAGGCCGGATAGATGAAAAGAGCGACCGGTATATCTCGTGGCTGAGGGAACTCCTGCAGGCTCAAAGAGAACTGAAGGACGCGAAGGATTTCCTCGATGCGGTTAAGGGAGAGGTCATTCCTGAAGTCATTTACATATTCACACCCAGAGGAGAAATCAAGGAAATGCCCGTCGGTTCTACGCCGGTCGATTTTGCTTACGGTATCCACACCCAAGTCGGGAACCGGTGCGTAGGCGCGAAAGTCAACGGGAAGATAGTCCCCCTGAAATACACCTTGAGAAACGGAGACACCGTGGAAATACTGACGTCTCCTACGCAGGGACCGAGCAGAGACTGGCTGAAATTCGTTGTAACCCAGCGTGCAAAAAGCAGGATAAAACAATGGATTA
>JBFLXP010000594.1:0-1609 GCA_040757315.1 Nitrospirota bacterium | reverse complement strand
ATTGGTCTGCATTACGGCCTCGTTGTAGCAGGCGCGATCGGAGGCAGCAGAGGCAGGAGGCAGACGATTATCGGGGACGCCGTGAATTTTGCTCAGCGCATCGAGACAAGCAACAAGGAGTTGGGGACAGAGTTCCTGATTTCACAGGATATCTATACGATTGTCCATAAGCATATAAATGTCAGAGGGCCTTTCACCATTGCTGTCCGCGGCAAGGCAGGGGTGCATATCCTGTATGAGGTTGTGGGACTGAAATAACCCTGTCGTTGTGCAGCCTGCGTAGTTTTACCCATTCCCGATTGAGTATTTTTGCGCAATGTAAAATGGGTGCTTTTGCGGATGTTCTGAGCTCGCCTGCCGTGCTAAGGTTAATAAATCATGACAATCGATGAGGGGATACAATGGGAAAAAGTGCAAGAAGGTCGATGCGGAATGGTTGTACGAAACTGATCAGGTATGTTCTTAATGAACCCACGGGTGAAAGAGGTTTCTGGGGGATGATGTTCGATCTCAGTCGTTCAGGATTTTGCATGGGCACGAATCATCGTCTCTCCGAAGGCCAGGAGATAATGATAAAGAGTCCGTTGGCTCTTGACGCTCAAAGAGCCGTCGTCCGCTGGTCCGAGAAAGTGAACGACAGCTTGTTCAAAGTCGGTTTGGAAATGAGCGTTCACGAAGCAAGCCCGCGATAAGACATGACGCGTAGGGGTGGGTTTCAAACCCGCCCCTGCATGAATTCATGTTGTTGAATCAACCCCGGCTTTTCTTCTCTTCTATCTTGGCTTTGAGTAAGTCTCCGAGACTCCCGAATCCGCCGGAAGGTGCGGTGGAATTTCTTGCGGCATCTACGTATTCGTTGAATTCGTCCTGCGCAGCCCTTTCGAGAGCGGCCTTGCGGCTGAGACGAACTTTGTTGTTCGTCGAATCCACATCAGTCACAGTAACCTGCATTTCTGTTCCCGGCGGGAACATGCGCCTATGGTCCGTGCCTGGAGGAGTTCCAATCTCCGAGTTGGGAATCAGCCCGGTAACGCCGTTATTCATTTTCAAAAAAATTCCGTAAGGCATTACTCTTTCAACGGACCCGCCGAGGATTTCTCCTACGACGGGAAGGATGATCTTGATGGGATCGACCTTGGGCTGAACGGACAGTGATATCTTTCTATTCTTAACATCCACGGAGAGAACATACACATCTACCAATTGTCCCACCTCGACAACTTCCCTGGGGTGGTTGATCCGCCTGCCTGCTCCCAGATGGGATATGTGGATAAGCCCTTCGATTGCCGGTTCAAGCCTCACAAACGCGCCGAAGGGGGCAAGACGTACTATGGAGCCGCTAGCTCTGCTGTCTACCGGATATTTTTCCGCAACAGAGGCCCATGGATCGGGCTGCGCCGCCTTTAAGCTAAGGGTGAGGCGGTTGTTTTCCCAGTCCAGCGAGATAATCTTTACGGTTATATTCTGTCCGATCGAGAGCACGTCACCGGGATTCGCGCTTCTGTCCCACGATATCTCGCTCGCGGGGATCAAACCGTCGATGCCTCCCAGATCGACAAAGGCTCCGAAATTCCGTATCGATTTCACACCGGCGCTCACGTCCATGCCC
>JBFLXP010000593.1:0-1628 GCA_040757315.1 Nitrospirota bacterium | reverse complement strand
GGCTGTCCATGCAGGCGTTCGAGCCCGTGCTGATACGGGAGCGCGCCATACGCCTGCATCCCCTTACCTGCTCCGGTTTCAACGCGGACTTCGACGGAGACCAGATGGGAGTGCATTTGCCGGTCTCCAAAGAGGCCCAGGAAGAGGCCAGGGATCTCATGCTCTCTCCAAATAATCTTCTCTCACCTGCGAGCGGCAAAGTAGCGATGTCTCCAAGCCAGGATATGGTGCTCGGGCTTTACTGGCTCACAAAGGAAGACAACATGTCCGAAGGCAGGGGGAAGGTCTTTGCCGACAGGGAAGACGCCCTCATCGCCTACGACCATGGAGTCGTCGATCTGCAGGCATCGATCAAGGTGAGAATTGACGGGGAGATGGTTGAAACCACACCGGGGCGCATAATCTTCAGTGGGTTATTCCCAGAAACAATCGCTTTTAAAGACACAAACAGAAACGTCAGGAAGAAAGATATCGGCATCCTCATTGAAAAGACGATAGAGGTAGCCGGCAGGAACGAGGCCGTGCTCCTCCTGGACCGTTTGAAGGACGCGGGGTTCGAGTATGCAACGCTCTCCGGCATCTCCCTTTCGATCGCCGATGCAACGATCCCTAAGGAAAAGCAGCGGATCATCGAGGAGACTGAAAGAGAGGTGGATCGGGTCGGGAAAGAATTCAGAGCCGGCCTCATGGAGGAAAAGGAGAAGCACAACAAGATCGTTTCCCTCTGGTTGAAAGCAACCGACAGGATAGCCGACGCTATGATGGATAACTTCGGCGTTACGGAGGGCGATCTCTCGCCGGATGAAAAGAGGTGCGCCAGGGAATTCAATAGTCTATACATGATGGCCGATTCCGGCGCACGGGGATCGAGGGAACAGATAAGACAACTCGCCGGCATGAGAGGTCTGATGGCCAAGCCAAATGGAGATATCATCGAGATGCCCATCAAGAGCAATTTCAAAGAGGGCCTCTCCTATTTCGAATACCTCCTTTCCTGTCACGGCGCAAGAAAAGGAAGGGCGGACGGAGCGCTCAAGACGGCAAATGCAGGCTATTTCACTCGCCGGCTCGTGGATATCGCAAGCGATATCATCATCCACGAAGCGGACTGCGGAACATTCAGAGGTTTCACGATGAAGGCCCTGACCGAAAAAGATATCGTCATCATACCGCTGGAAGAGAGGATTACCAGCCGCATTTCGGTCGTGGAAGTTAGGGACCCGCTGACAGGTGAAATTCTGATAGAAAAAAACGCGGTGATATCGAAATCAATGGCTGAAAAGATCGTTTCGCTGGGTATCACACAGGTATCGGTAAGGTCCCCTCTCTTCTGCGACCTTGAGCATGGCATCTGCGCCATGTGCTACGGGCATGAGCTGGCGAGAAAGAAGTTACCGGATATCGGCGCGGCCGTCGGGATCACGGCTGCTCAGTCCATCGGAGAGCCCGGGACCCAGCTCACCCTGAGGACCTTCCATTCGGGCGGCAGCGCTTCGGGTGGCGACCACAAGAACTCTATCGAGGCAAGGGAAGAAGGGGCGGTGATTATCAAAGACGCAGTGACCGTTACCGACAGGGAGGGGCAAAAGGTTATCGTCAACAGAAACGCCCGTCTGTTTCTCAAGACA
>JBFLXP010000592.1:0-1633 GCA_040757315.1 Nitrospirota bacterium | reverse complement strand
TTCCGTTACCCCCATGCCCATCGCCATGACCTTCTCCTGTGCCGTGGTATCTTCCATCCTTATTCTCCTACCCGCCCTACACTAATTTTTCAAGGGGTAGGTGTCTCACTCACATTGGCACAGAGGGCATGAAGATATGACTCCAGGTATCCTCCAGGCAGCCGTTCTTTAGGAATTGCCCTTCAAGAGCCGATTGTCGCTATTTGGAACGCAGCAATTGTATATAAGGTCAGGATTATTCTGACGCCCTTTCTAAAACTTTGACTTACTACTCGCGGCGAGTTGTTGCCAGTCCTCGAAATTAGCAGCATGTTTAAGCTATTAAATAATTAGTTAGTTGATCCCAGACACTAACAATCAAGTGTAGTATCCAAAATCATTGATCGCTTTAGCCATCATCCACACGTTATAGGGAGGGGTTCGTGGCGGCATCTCACATCCAGGAGATAGAATAAAACCTCTTTTGTGCTTCTTGCCTTTCTCTATGGCTGTTCTGCACGCTTCATAGACTTGCTCGGGTGTGCCCAACTGCAAAACAACAGTATTAATGTTGCCCGCGATAATGAAGTCGGGAAAGGTGGCGCTGGCCTTCTCCAAATCCACTTCATGTGAGACACTGATAAGGCTGAGAGGCGGCAAGGGCAGCTCCTTATAAAACGGATAGTTCGCATTTTGTTCACCGCAAAGATGGAGAAATATACCCTCTATGCGCATATCAATCAATTTTTCGAAATATTCTCTGAGGTAGGGTAACACGAATTCTTTAAAGCTCTTCGGTGAAATAAGATTGTTAGATGCTGAAGCCATGCTGACGACGGGGATGTAGCCTTTAGCTCCAAACTCATCAACTATGATTTTGTTGAACGCGATGAGGAAATCCGTGGCGAGTCTTACACAATGGTGAGCCAAATCCGGTTTTTTTATTACCCACCTGCAAAGCCTTTCAACGCCGACAATATTACCCGCTGTCGTCCAGGGGCAGTATATCGCCAACAAATAAGGGAGCCCCTGGGAAGTAGCGATGCGGGCGAACTCACGGAAATAGGGTACATAGCCGGTGTCAACGAGTTTCTGAAAATCGGGCATTTTAAGGGACCAAGCCTGATCTTCGCTTGAAATGGCCGGTTCGACGTTAGGGCATTGAGCAGATGCACTCAACGGCCACTTCATCTCCCCCCCAAACTCCCAGGGCCCAATGCCAGGGTACCCGGCGAAAGGCATCCACATCGCACCATACTGTTCATGAGTCCACTTACCGGAATTAAAGGCCTTTTGCATATCGGTGTACCATTCATAAATCGTGTATCCTACATTGACTCCCTGAAAGCCAAGAGCCAAAAGGATAAATGGTACACGGTCCACTTGCGCTCCCATTAAAAGCGCCAGCGTGCGCTCTTCAGATGTCATCTTATCTCTATGAAAAAGAGGCATCCCCATAGTTGGTATCTCCATTCTCATTCTACTCCAATAAGTTGCGTCATCCTGTATCTCTTCGGTGGAGTCAATTTTGTTGTGTAAAATTTTCTTCAGCCAATTTCTTGAAGAAACGCAAATTGGTTTGCACTTTTCTTATAAGTTTTGACTTCCGATAAAATTCAATTTTCAAACAGCAGACGGTTTTTCTTTTATTCTA
>JBFLXP010000591.1:0-1636 GCA_040757315.1 Nitrospirota bacterium | reverse complement strand
CAGCCTTGAGCTCAAGAAATCTGCTCTTGTATGGTTCGGGCGCCAGGTCCAGTACATCGGAAAGGGTGCGAGGGCCTTCCTTGGTCTGATAGAGCCTGGCAATCAGGCTTTGACGCCCCTGCTCCATGAGGCGAACCTTGAGAATGAGCGTTTCTTTGAGCTTGTTATTTTCGTAGAGCTCATCAACCGCAAAGGACCGCACGATTTCCCGTTCCTTTAAGACTGTGGACAGGAGGTTTTGATGGAGTGCGGCTTCCTCTTCAAGGATACGGATTAAATCGGATAGAATATTGTTCACGCTTCACCTCCCCTGAGGCAGAAAAGCTTTTAGGAAGATGAGGAGATGTGGTTGGAAAAGATCAAGCAATCAGGTTAACAAGGGATTCATACATGATTTTTTCTGCGATTTTTCTGCTGTTGATCTCGTATGTTCCCGTGGCAATTTGTTCCTTGATCTCGTTCACTCTCTCTATTCGAACATCGGGTAGTTTATCCAGTTCCTTTTGGGCTTGCTGTAACTGCAGAGCGCGTTCTGAAAGGTGGACGCTTTCCCCGCCATTACGAACGGACTTACTGGCAACCTCACGAGAGGTCTTCTCCTCGGCTGCCTTATTTGCTGAAGAAACACCCAGTTGCTTCACTGCATCGGCGGGGTAATTTACGCCGTCGACCTTCATAGCCATAGAACCTCCTCCTTATTTGACGAGCTAATCGACAATGTTGCGCAAATACTTTAGCGTTTTTTTGTCACCTCGTCCATACGCTGCAAGCATTGGCTCCTATTGTCGGGAGGCCCATCCTCACTTGGAGAAGCAACCGGAGAAGTCGTGTCTTTCTCCTCAGAAGGCAACCCTGAGTGCAGTTGATTATACAGTAAGTCCCCCAGACCTAACCCTTTTTGCTGTGAAAGTTTCACACACAGCTCTTGATCGAAAAGAGAGGTGTACATCTCCTCTTCTTTACTGTTTCCCAAAAAGCCACTTTTGGGAATTGATTTTCTCATAGCTGACAATAAGTACTCTAAAAACAATGCCTCAAATTCCTGACAAGCCATCTTCAGGGCCTGATCAGATGATTGCGCTGTCGGACGAAGACTCGACTGCGGTTTATTGTTAAAATGAATAAGAAAGTCATAAGCGCTCATGCATGTACCTCAAATGCAAAGTGACATTAAATTATCTTAATTTCTGCTTGCAGTGCTCCTGCCGCCTGAATGGCCTGGAGCACAGCGATTAAGTCGCGGGGAGAGACCCCGATGGCGTTCAGCGCTCTTACCACCTCTCCGATGGTGACCCCTTCGGGGAGGAGAAGCAGTTTATTCTGTTCTTCAGTTACGTTGACCTCGGTCTGCGGCACCACCACGGTCTCGCCTTTTTCAGCAAACGGTTGTGGCTGGGAAACCTGTGGTGTCTCTCTGATTTCGATGTTGAGGTTGCCGTGAGCAATCGCAACTGTTGATATCCGCACATTTTGTCCCATAACCACTGTGCCGGTCCGTTCGTTGAGAACCACGCAGGCCTTTGCATCTGGCGCCACATCAAGATTTTCAATTTGATACACCAGATGTACCAGTTCATTACGATAGTTCTGTGGAACCGCCACATTCACGGATGAAGGATCCATCGGTTTTGCCAAC
>JBFLXP010000590.1:0-1638 GCA_040757315.1 Nitrospirota bacterium | reverse complement strand
GATGAAGAGCTGGTTAATGGCTCTTTTATCCGAGAAGCAGTGAAAGATGACCACGCCAATGCGCTGGCAGTTTCTGTCACCAATCTCGGTCCAAAAGGAGAAGTGCAATCCAGATTCAATTCCATTCGCTTGTGGCGGAACGGGTTAGGTTTTAGCTATCGAGATATTGTACATAATCAACTGCAATTTCATGGCCCCACTCAAATGACAACTATTACTATATTGCATTATGGATACGTCACCGGCACGAAGAAAAGCGAGGAAAAGTATTCCAGAACTATTTCTTTGTTAGAGAGGCAACTGAGGGAAGGAACTTCAAATCGCGCCTTTACTATCCTGAATATGATAAAAATTTTCGTCGCTTTCCAAAAATACGATCAGGCGCTTTCAGCAGGAGAGGAATTGCTTGCTGGCACCGTGGGCTCTGGCGCGCTCGATAAAAATCTGAGGGTTGAATTTCTCCTTGCAATGGCCCTGGCCTATTACAAAATCAAGAGTTATGCGAGGGCCGCAGAACTGTATCAGCAGATCCTTTCTACAACGCCTTATTGCGTCGATGCTCTGCTGGGACTGGGCCTTATGGCCATGGATACGGACGACCTTGAAAATGCTGAAAAGTGGTTCAGACAATATCTGGAAACGTGGGGAGAAGCCGTACAGGAGCTTGGTCGAAGCCTCAATGTTCACCATAATTCTTTTCCCGATCAAATCTATTACAATCTCGGCCTTGTGTTTATGAAGCGAAAGGATATGAAGCAGGCGGTTTCCTTTTTTGAGCAGGCGCTTCAGTTTAATCCGCGATACGCCGTCGCTCACGTTCAGCTCTCGGAAAATTATCTGGCACTGGGTGACGTGGCCAGGGCGGAACACCACGCTGGGCAGGCGCTGAAGTTAAACCTGAGGGAGGCGGGTCTCAACTTGTTGGGCGCAGTAAACCTTGAAAAAGGTCGCTTGTCGGAAGCGGAATCCTGTTTTAGAAAATGCCTTATCGAATTTCCTGAATCGTCTTATGCCAAACATAATCTGGGCGCACTTTTGTGGAAAGAGGGAAGGCGTCTGGATGCACGACGGTACTTTGAAGAAGCTGCGGGAAGGGATCCTCAGAACGCCGTATTTCAATCAAGTCTGGATAAGGCCCTGAAGAATATCAAAGAAATTCCTACCATATCTCTGTGCATGATGATCAAAAATGAGGCCAAATTCCTGGCGCGCTGTCTTAAAAGTGTAGAGACTGTCGTTGATGAAATTATCGTGGTAGATACCGGGTCTACCGATGAATCAGTAGAAATCGCTAAAAGTTTTGGAGTGCGACTCTACGAGCATCCGTGGTTTGATGATTTTTCCGGCATGAGAAACATCACCATCAGTTATGCGACAGGCGATTGGATATTCATACTCGATGGCGATGAAGAGTTTGAAGCCGCTGACAAACCCCTGCTGAGAAGGATCGCCAGGTCCGCACTGGAACAATCCGCCCAAGGTGTGGCTGTTATCGTGCACAACTACTACGGTAAGGGCAAAGGCGACACCAAGGGGGCTTCCATACGATTGTTTCGTAATGACGGGAAAATACACTATGAGGGTATTGTTCATAATGATCTTATCATACCTGGCACGGTCCTGCCTTCACCCATTCGC
>JBFLXP010000589.1:0-1652 GCA_040757315.1 Nitrospirota bacterium | reverse complement strand
GAGGCAAAGGCAATCCTTGCGAAGATACGTGCATCAAGGCTTCAAAGGATTGCAGCGTAATCGGATTCATGAAATCCATTGAGAATAGTGCCCTGATGAGAATTTACAGAAAAGACTTGACAGTGCCGAAAGGAGTTCACATGAAGGAAACAGATGTAATCATCGTGGGAAGCGGCATGGGCGGACTGACATGCGGCGCGCTGCTGGCAAAGAACGGCCTGAATACGATGATCGTGGAACAGCATTTCAAACCGGGAGGGTATGTTACATCATACAAAAGGGACGGCTTTCTGTTTGATGTCGTACACGTCATCGGAGGGCTCAGGGACGGTGCTCCTCTGGAAAGGATATTCTCCTATTTAGGGCTGAATGATAAGATCAGGTTTGTCGAAGTCGAAAAGACATTCAGATTTGTCTATCCTGATGTAACGATAGACTGTTATACCGATATGTACAAATATGAACAGGAGCTTTTCGACAATTTCCCTGGCGAGAAAGAAGGCATTCATCGGTATATCAGAACGAGCAAGCGCATCTGGGAGGAAATACTCAACTCGTACTACAGACCTCACGTCCTGCAGCTACTGAGTTACCCCGTGAGATTCCCCAATCTTGTCAGATTCCGGAACAAAACCCATCAAGAGTTTCTTGATACCTTCTTCAGGAATGAAAAACTCAAGGAAATACTTGGAAGCGGGTGGGGGTACCTCGGACTGAACAACCCCAGGATATCCGCCCTTTATTTGATCGGCATGTATATGTCCTACCATCACGGAGGCGCATGGCATCCTGTCGGCGGTTATCAGTCGATGTCTGATGCTTTCGCGCAGTGTTTTAGGGAAAACGGCGGAATCCTGAGATTAAAGACAAAGGTCAAGAGAATTCTCGTGGAAAACAACCGGGCCGTCGGCGTTGAACTCGATGACGGCGAGCAACTGAGAGCCCGATGTGTCATTTCGAATGCCGATACGAAGAGGACCTTTCTTGATCTCGTCGGGGAGGAAAGGCTGGAGAAGGGATTTCCAGAGCGGGTGAAAAGACTTCAGCAGTCCGTTTCCGGATTTGTGGTGCATCTCGGCGTTCGGATGGAATTGCCGGAAGATCTTCATTGCGGGTGTGTCATGTATTTCCCCGATTACGGAATCGCGGAGGACCAGTTCAGATCAGCGGCGCGGAATGAAATTGTGACCGCTCCCGGGAAGTTCGGCGTCGGGCTGAGCGTTGCAACCCTCAAAGATCCCGGCCTGGCCCCTGCTGGATGCCACGCCCTTGATATCATCTATATGCCTGCACCCTATGGTTATGAGCACAACTGGATGAGAGAGGATCGAACGAAATACAATGAGCTTAAAGAGAAAACAGCCGATACTCTTATCGGGGCGGCGGAGAAATTGATTCCGGGATTATCTCGGCACATTGTCGTCAAGGACATAAACACTCCTCTTACGTATGAGAGATATACGTCCGCAACGGAAGGGGGCTGGTATGATTCTGCTTGCACACCCGGACAGTCGTTGCGCAACAGAATGACTGCAAAGACACCCGTACGGAATCTTTACCTCACCGGTGCAAAGTCGTTCCCCGGACCGGGCATGTTCGGCGCGATACAAAGCGGGTTGTTCACCGCGGACATCATCCTGAACGGGAAACTC
>JBFLXP010000588.1:0-1657 GCA_040757315.1 Nitrospirota bacterium | reverse complement strand
CCTGTATTATTTCTTTTTTGAGATCCGCATAATCCTCGACAAATTTCTCATCATTGCTCAATGCCGCCATCTCCGAAATCTTCGTGTTCGCTCTCCTCCCCCTCAAGGGCAGCCATGATCTCGCTTTGAAAGTGCTCGTCGTTGACGAGCTTCATCGCGATGACCTGGCAAATTGCGGTAGCGATGTTTCTGTCCTCGTTTTCTCGTTCATTAACAGCTACTTCGACGGATATCTCGCCTTGGTCGGATACTTCCAGAATGAGCGCAGCCTGATTGTCGTTGAGTTCCAATGCCGATCTCCCTCCATAATTTCAGTGAGCCGTCCCTATCCCCTCGCTCATGTCCCAGATGAGGCCTCGAAATCCCATGAGCACTCCTTCATCCCCGCATCCCTGACAAATCCAGTGTATCCGATCCTCTGCTGCGAATTGGATCTCCAACTGTCCCTTGCAGGGTTTTCGGTGTGGCCTGCGCCAACACTTGGGTGAAGGACCGGTGGCTAAGCCATTTTCAAGGGACGTGGCAAAAGTGATGATTTCCGCAATCTTCCTGACCTTTAACCTTAGCTGCGGAACTGCCGGACCCGTCTTATCTTCGTTCAGCCAATGTCTGATATCGATCACCCACATCGTATTCTCGCATTCAGAAAGATATTGATATTCCTGGCAGAAAGACGTTCGCTATGAATATCGATTTGCCTCTCAGCATAGGAGTGTCCTGCCGACTATCTCTATTATCCTCCGAGGATCTTTTCTATCAGAGCTTCGGCCTCGGCTTCAATCTTTAGATCGTTTAAATAGTCCTGGGGCACTACTGAGATAATTTGCTCGTACTTTTCTCGGGAAAGCCCTGTGCCTTTCCACGGTTTACCGGCGAGGTATTGCTTCTTGGTGATACCGAGGCGTTGCCATGGTTTCAGCCTGAGATCAAGGATTGACAGGTTCTTCGGCCCCATCGTATAGCTCTTCCGATAACTTCCCGCAATGAGGTAAGAATGTCGAACGCGACAAATTACTCAAAGCCTGCGCTTTTCATGGCCGTGGTCCTGGCAGTTTGGCTGCCCGGCTACGCAATTTCGTTCGCACAGGTCGTGTTCCGTATTACCGATCATTACTCTGCGTACAGTTTTGCGTTGTTCGGGATGCTGGGTGCTATAGCGGCTTTTGCCAATGTTTATTCAAGATATTACAAGATACCCGGGTATGACGCAATAGCCGGATCGGCGCTTTTCGGTCTGATTCTTGGAAGAAAAGTCAATGCCGTGAAAATCACGGCAAAGGGTGTGTTCTATGACTGCAAAAATGGAGCCGGCGGGTACTACGGAAATACCCTCATCCATCTGGCTCCGTACTTTTTCCCGGGGGTATCCTTGGCAGTGGCCGTTTTCCTGTCTCTTTTCTTCTCACATGGAAATCCTCTCATTCAGTTCTTCGTAGGGTTTGCTTTCTGCTTCGAGTTGATCCGGGCGGCAAGGGAGACTTATCTTGCGCTCAGCAAGCAGTCGGCCGACCCCACCTTTAGGAACATTGGTACGGTACCAGCCTTGATCATCACGCTGTTTTTCTTTCTGTTTTTCTTCGGCATGGTTCTGAGCTGTCTGATCGTGGGGTCAGGCGGTGTCGCTTTTTTTTCGAAAAAATGGTTTTTCACGTCAGCC
>JBFLXP010000587.1:0-1657 GCA_040757315.1 Nitrospirota bacterium | reverse complement strand
CCCTTCCTTCAAGGTAATGCCGTATTTGGGATGTTCGAACGGATGAATCGACGGAACCTTGGAAAAGAGCCAGCCCCACTGTCTTCCAGCGGCCGGGAAAATCTGTTTCCCGTTTTCATAAACCCTGATGCCGAGTGCGGGATTATTGGGCTGGTTCGATGACGAAGTAAGTGTGAGCCCATCCATCTTGAAATCCGGCAGAAAATCGCCCACGTGTATCTTAAGAGTCGTGCTCGGTACGGCAAAATCGCTGTTCAGCTTCACCGCATATTCCTGCTTCGTCTTCGAGCCCTTGTCCTCCAGCACTATCTTCGCCCCTTGCCAGCTGCCTTTTACCGCATCCGGAACCGTGACCTGAGTTTTGCCCCTCGGCATCATCCCCGGCTTTGCCATCTGCTGGGTTCCTCCAGGTTGTGTCACCGGACCTGGAGGCATCTGTCCGGGCGGCATTTGCGGCGGCATCTGCGGCATCTGCTCCGGCATAATGGGTCCCGGAATCTGAGGAACCGGCTGCTCTTCTTTCTTCTTACATGCCGCGAATGAAAAAACCAATAAAAGACAAAGGGTGAGCAATAGACCTTTCTTCATTATTGTCTCCTTTTTAGATTTTTGACTTTTCACAATTCACTTTCAGCTTTTCACCCAATAATGGCGGAGAGGCAGGGATTCGAACCCTGGGTGAAGTTTTACCCCCACAACCGCTTAGCAGGCGGCTGCCTTCGACCGACTCGGCCACCTCTCCCGACAGACTAATATACTAACAACTTGAATCAATTCATGCAATATCCCGGTGCACGATACTCAAATCTATCGGATATTTTACGAGGTGTTTTTTCATTCTTTCCACGATCGCCGGAGAACGGTGGTTGCCTCCCGTGCACCCGATGCCGATCGTCAGGTAAGACCTTCCCTCCTTTATGTATTCGGGGATAAGAAAGTCCAGCAGATCCTTTATCTTTTTGACATACTGCACAGTTGCCCGACTCTGAAAAACATAATCGGAAACCCTTTGGTCGGTACCCTTCAAGGCCTTGAGTTCAGGGACGAAGTTGGGATTGGGAAGAAACCTCACATCAAACAGGAGATCGATATTCTGCGGCGCTCCATACTTGAACCCAAAAGATATCAAAATCACGCTTATTTCCCTTTTCACAGTCGTCGCCCTGTAGAGAGACGCCACAAGCTGTCTCAATTGATGCGGAGTGTAAGAAGAAGTGTCAACAATCCGGTCTCCGGCACCCTTGAGAAGAGAAAGCCTTTCTCGTTCGACTGAGATGGCTTCCTCCACGTCTCCGCCGAGCGGGTGAGGTCGCCGCGTCTCCTTGAACCTTCGCACAAGAACATCTTTTTCGGCCTCGAAGAAAAGGACCTCCGTCCTGTATCGCTTCCGGAGGACTTTTAGGACATCGTTGATCCCGGACAGAAACCCCTTTTCCCGGATGTCGACACCTATGGCGATTCTTTTGAGGTCTTTCTGGCGGGCGATAATGCCTATAAGCGCGTCGATGAGCGCCACCGGCAGATTGTCAACACAGTAGAACCCCGAATCCTCCAGGGCTCTGAGCGCCACCGTCTTACCCGAGCCTGAAAGACCCGTCACGATAACGACGAAAGGCTTCACCGTCTCTGCTCCCATGTAAGCAAACTTTAAGTCTAC
>JBFLXP010000586.1:0-1679 GCA_040757315.1 Nitrospirota bacterium | reverse complement strand
GCCATTTAAATTCCAGTGAAGATCTGGAGACCACATATGAAGCCACGCGGGCGGGTTTTGTAGCGCTCGCACTTGAAAAGAATCACAGAGCGACTCCTTTTATTGCAGAAGCACGGGCCCTACAAGAAGCCGCCTCTCATGCGAAGAGGCCTGTTGAGTTGCTCAAAATTAAAGGGATTGAAAGCGGCCTTTTGACCGCGGCAGGATTGTCTGATAAAGCCATAACACATTTGCAGTCCAAGGATAAATCTGCCGCTATCCAAGAACTTATCAAGAATTTTCTTGAACCAGCAGGAGAGAAATTCGTTGAGGAACTTGTTTTCCGCTTTCTGTTGATTCGAGGCGACACACTTGGTGGATCAATGCGTAACATCGGTGGTGTGCTAGCCCAACGTAAATTGACAAGAGCCATCCTTTCTACACTCAAGATTGCCGGAATTCCTTTTTATTGGCAAGACGCTAAAAGTCGCAAATGGTATGAGAATGGTGATAATCTTGAAATCGAAACATCATTGCGGGGCTTATATTGGCAAGTCAACAGCAGAGATCGCGTCCTGCTTTATAACCTAACCGTCCCCCTGGTCGAAAATAATGTTGACCTTTGCTTGTTTGCTGCCACCCCAAAAAGTCTGGATGAGACTGATCCCAAAAGTTATATTGCTCTCGGCGAATTAAAGGGTGGAATTGATCCAGCGGGTGCAGATGAACATTGGAAAACAGCAAGGACAGCACTTGAACGAATCCGCCGGTCGTTCGCTGGGGTGCATCACACACCAGAAACTTTCTTTATTGGCGCTGCGATTGAGAAAAAGATGGCCGCTGAAATCTGGGAGGAGTTGAAGAAAGGTATTTTGAATAATGCGGCCAATCTAAACGAGGATAATCAAGTCGCGTCTATTTCCCACTGGTTGTGTAATTTATAGAATTCAAGCGTTTTACAACAACCTATCCCCCATCCACCGAATCGACCCGAAAATGGCATCCCCGGCTCTGCTGGTTGTGATTTGTATCGGTGAAATCATTCGATCTCCAACACCAATCCCAGTCCATTGGCAATTCGAGCCATCAGGGAAGCATCCAGCGCGCCCAATTTCCGAACGAACCGTTCCTGCGCCACCGATCGAACCTGGAACGTATCTGCGGCGGAGGTTTTCTCCAGGCCGTTTTGAGCATTCGGTTCCACTTTGACCATCCAGGGGGCAATTTCGTAGCGGTCTTTCCAATCGGTCAAAGGCACGATTACTTTAAGCGGCAAAACCCCCACTGTATCACTGTTTACAATAACCGCAGGACGGGTTTTCTGAATCTCCGCACCAACGGTCGGATCCAGGTTGATCAGCCAGATTTCGCCGCGTTTCATTTCACGTCCTCGTAATCAAGTGTCGTGAAAGCGGTCAGCTCTTTATCTGCCTGATAATCAGGCAGCAAGGCTTGGGCCGCGGCAGCCATTTCCTGGCGCTTGCGCGCGGCGAGTTGGACATCTATCATTTCCCGTACTACATCGGAGAGGCTGCGTTTCTCGAGGCGGGCAATCTGTCGCAATTTGCGCCGTTGGGCAGGTTCGAGAAGGATTTGTGTCCGGTCAAAACGAGCAATGGTCATGGTGTATTCCTAATCGTATTTATATTACACACTAATTATACATCATATTTCTACGTCTTCCATCATTGAAGTCTACA
>JBFLXP010000585.1:0-1685 GCA_040757315.1 Nitrospirota bacterium | reverse complement strand
GCTACCGTATGCGAAGGACCCTCTCAAGTTGACGATGTCGAGATTGTAGCCGAGCTTCAGAAAAGCAGCCCAGCCCCTTGGATCGACATCACCGAAATCAACATGATCATCAACCTCACCAAACTGGAAGTCCACTTCTGCGCCGTAGGTCAGGCCAACAATCTTTCCGTTTGCATGGAGACCGACGTTATAGAAATTAAGCTCGTCAACGTTAACAGTAGCATCCGTCGACGGACAATTGCCGTCGCTGTGCGCCCACAGACCATTGATACCGACAGTGTTGTCTTTATCCCACATGTAAGTTGCGAGCAGGACATAGCCGTTAAGATCGTCAAAGCTCTCTGCTATGTTCCCTTCGTTCAGCTTTACCGTACCAGCCAGAATGTGCAGTTCCTTCATCGGATCGACCCACACGACGATTGCGTCATCGCCGAATCTTTCGTTGTTCAGGAACTGTTTTTCGCCGAGGGAAATCGGCATATGTCCGATTTTGACGCCCGAAGGAATTCCGAGAAGGCCTGAGCCGGTATACTGAATCCATGCCTGTCTGATGAGGATATCGGCATTCGGTTTGGAATCATAGCCGCGCGCCGAATCGCCCCAAATGAAGAGACCGCTGTTGGCACTGCCGCCGCTTGCGGTTTCGAGCTCGATCATTCCGCGAAGATTATCGCTGACTTTTGCGTCGACCATGAGATTGACGTTGGTCGTGTAAAAGGAAGTCGAGCCGGCATCACCATCCGGAACCACATTCCTTCCATTGACTCCGGACACATCATCAAACAACCAGCCTCTGACAAGTATCTTACCGCCGAGGGTAATCTTGGTGGGGCCTTTTGCCACAACCGCCTCATCCGGTGCTTCGGTTTCGTGGACGGCGTAAGCTGCAGCGGAAAAACATAAGATAAAAAGCACGCTTAAAACTAATGCCAGATATTTTCTCACTTGCTAACCCTCCTTCTTAGTTATTGAGAAATTACCTCCATTCTCAATTTTCCGCCAACGGCGGATTCACTGCTTTGTATTGATAATTGTCTTTTGATTGACCTTTTATCACCTCCCTTTCAATAGATACAGACCTCCAATGAAGGTCTTAGCCCTATTAAAATACTGTCAAGAAAGCTCCAAAATATTGCCAAATTTATATCATTACTTGCCGTTGTTTGTCAAGAAATTTATGAGCACATGAATCCATCTCTTTCGGCAATTTTGTCAAAGACCGTGCCATAAAAAAAGCAAAAAAGAGGCCAGATCGTGCCCCTGCGCATGACTTATTGCAACATGTTGAAATTATTGATAATTATTAAACCCACAAGCAGGATTGTGCCACAACTCCTCAGATGTCTGTATTTTTTTTACAACATGTGTGTATACATTATAGACCACAAGGAGGCAAAAAAAGACGGGCCGGCGAATGTGATAAAATGGTGAATGACTGACGTATTCAAGATCCTGCTGATCTTTGCAACCATAGTCATCCTCCTCAGAAGAAAGATCAATATCGGCGTTGTCATGCTTGTCGCGGCGTCGGTTCTTATCGTCCTATATCAGATGACGGCGTTGAGAATATGGGAAACCTGCAAAAAAACGCTGCTCGACGAAGTGACGATCAAGCTTATCCTTGCGTTGTCTTTCATCAGGATTTTTGAAATGATTCTCAGGGAACATGCCGTTCTCACCCAGAT
>JBFLXP010000584.1:0-1693 GCA_040757315.1 Nitrospirota bacterium | reverse complement strand
CGTTCTCTGGCAAATAAAGATATTACTAGCAAGGAATTAGAACGGGCTATGAGATACATTGAGTCATTCGTTGTTCGCAGAGCGTTTAATAGCAAAGTGTCTCGTGATTTAAACCAAGTCTTTGCTAGGATTGCTGTTAAACTAATCGATAGGAAGGGTAAGAACCTATCTAAAATTCTGAAAGATGAAAAGTGGCCTGGCGATGATCATTTCAAAACATGCTTTGTCTCGTCCCCTATTTACTCCACTGCACCTGTAACAGCAAAGTTTGCTTTAGAAAGTATAGAAAGATACAAGTCCGCTGATAAGGAATTGCAGATCGCTAAATCTCAGATTGAGCACGTGTTTCCACAGCAGGCAGCAATGGACGATTGGGATTCTAATACCTTATCAGATTTGAAAAAGAACCTGCATGTTATGGGAAACCTTACGCTCACCGCATATAATACCAAATTAAGTAACCACGGTTTTAAGGAAAAAAAGAAAATCTACAAGAAAAGCCCTTACTGGCTGACAAAGAATATTGTGAAATACGACACATGGACAAGAGCAGAAATCGAGAAGAGAGGGAAAAAGCTGCTTGGAGTGGCCATGAAGATATGGCCTGGCCCTCCCAGTAAGCCATAGTTGATTGGCCCCGACCTGGCACGCGTTGGATTGTGTGACTCCCTCCCGGAGGAACAGCAGACGTGATGACGTTGCGGCAGTTTTCAAGTAAGCCCGAGACCATACCGGCGACTAGATCCTGGTATCTTGCCGACCTCGGAGAAGCGCGCGGCAGGCAGGAGCTTTTCACAAAGCAGTCTCCACGGTGCCGCAACAGTTGAGTGGGAAAAGCCGGAGATTGAGGCGGAGTTCAAAAAAGAAAGTTCTCAACAAACTCAAACAAAAACTGATACAATAGGGACATGAAACATTCGGTCAAGAGCGTTGAAGAGGTAAAGGCGATCCTGAAAGAGCACAAGGCTGAAGTGGTGCAGAAGTATCGGGTGCGCGAGATCGGCATCTTCGGCTCTTTTGTTCGCGGCGAACAGAAACGGCGGAGTGATGTCGATATCCTCGTCACTTTCTCCGGAATACCTGATGTCTTCCGGTATATGGAACTCGAAGACTACCTGGGAAAGCTCCTTCGGAAAAAAGTTGATCTCGTTCGCAAGGAGGCAATCCGCCCGGAGCTCAAGAAACGGATTCTAAAGGAAGCTGTCTACGTATGACCCGCGACTATACACTGTTTGTCAAAGACATCCTCGATGCAATCAAGGCGGTTGAGAAGTTCGTTGGGAAGCTCAGTTATAAGGAGTTCCTGAAGGACGAAAAGACGAAGAGCGCCGTTGTCTGGAAGATTCAGGTTATCGGCGAGGCCACCAAGAATATCCCTAAGTCGGTCAGGGATGATTATGAAGGTCTGCCATGGAAATTCATGGCAAGGATAAGGGATAAGATCGCTCATTTCTACTTTGGCATAGACTATAAGATCGTTTGGCAGGTCGCAACGGAAAAGTTGCCAGCAATAAAACCGGCCATCGAAAAAATGCGCAAGGCACTGAAGGCGAAGGAAAAGGCTGCTGAATGAACCTGAAAGTTGACAAAGATAACGACGCGCTCTATTTCCGTCTCAATGAAGCAGCGATAGTGGAGTCGGAAGAAGTGGAGTGCCTTGGCCGGGGGCCAGGGGCACTTTGGAGGAAAAGAG
>JBFLXP010000583.1:0-1695 GCA_040757315.1 Nitrospirota bacterium | reverse complement strand
GTCAGGTCAGGCCATTCCTCCGCTTATGACGTGAATTTCGGATACAAGGCGGGAGCCGCAGCCATATTGCTTCTTAGAGAGGGAAAATTCGGGACGACGATCGTTGAAGTGTCGGGGAACCATATCTACTATCTGCCGACTGCCGAAGCGATCAAGCGGCGGGAAGTCGATGCGAAAGAGATTGCCATTTTTGAGAGTCTCGGTACTTGTTTCGGTAGGAAACCGCAGAGCTACGATTACAAACTGATAGTTCAGGAGGGTCATATCGAAAGACATCTTTAGTCCTGTCCCCATAGCGAGGGGCCTTCGGACTTTACGACCGCCACGTACGCCTCCACTTCCCGGCGGTAAAGTTTCCGAAGAAACTTCGCCGTCTCCCCCACGGGATAAATCCGGTCATCGATCTTCGAGACCGGTATGACCTCCATGGACGTGTTCGTTATGAATACTTCCCGTGCGTGATACAGGTCTTCTTTTGTGAACAATCCTTCCCGAACTGCTATACCCTCCCTCAAAGCAAGATCTATGACAATTCCTCGCGTAATGCCGTCAAGAATTCCGCAGTCGAGCGAGGGAGTGCAGATGGTTTCATCCACACAGAAAAAAAGATTGCTGATAGTCCCCTCCGTCAGATGGCCGTCAGCATTCAGCATGATCGCTTCATATGCGTCCTGCTTCTTCGCCTCGATTTTGGCAAGGATATTGTTCAGGAAATTGAGGGATTTGATCCGGGGACTGATCGCCTCTTTCAGATTTCTTCTCGTTGCCGCAATGATGAGATCTATCCCTTGATCATAATATGCTCTTGGATACGGTTTCATATCCTGCGCGATAATGACGACCGTAGGCTCGGAACACAAGTCCGGATCGAGTCCGATAGACCCCGGGCCCCTTGATACCGTCAATCTCACATACGCGTTCCTCAGTTTGTTAGCGATAAGTGTCTCGTAAAGAGCGATTTTCAGACGGTCGGCATCCATGGGAAGAGTGAGTCCTATCAGCGACGCAGAGCGGTAGAGCCTTTGAATATGTTCATCCATTCTGAAAATCACACCGTCATAAACGCGCAGCGTTTCATAAATGCCGTCTCCGTAAAGAAACCCGTGGTCGAAGACGGAAACTGCAGCTTCCCTGGCCGGCAGGATTTTTCCGTTCAAATAGACGTACATATCTGAATTATATCACCTTCCAAAATTCCACTCGCATGACATATATTTCCTTGTCATCGACTCCTCTGCATGAACGATCTCATGACGGGCCGGAGAAGAGACGGCGAAATGGACACAAAATGTCTCCTCGAAAGACTCAATCAACGAGCGTTTGAATTGGTGAGACGCGAGGTCGGGCAAAAAGTCTTTCAAACCCGCTGCCGTTTGCACCGCTGTTGCGTCTGAAGAGATTCCGAAAATCCGGACTGTTTCGTCGTGATTAATTGAGAACGGAATAGAGCCCTGCTGGAGCAGACCCTCCGGCCATCGTCTCTGAGCCGAGCCGACTATCTTTCTGCCTCCCACGGAAATCTCACCGAACGACAATGACTGGAAACATGATGCGTTTTTTGGTGAGCCGGCGTCCAGCGCCGGGTTCCTGTCCTTTCGCAATGCATAAGAGAAAGAGATACCTATCTTCTCCAAAGCAAAACCGATGGCCCGGCTGATCTTCTTATAGCTTTCGAACAGACCGCGGGAAAACGGT
>JBFLXP010000582.1:0-1700 GCA_040757315.1 Nitrospirota bacterium | reverse complement strand
AGAGATTTGCATGGCCTATGTCAAAACACATACCGACGCCGTCAATTCCCCTATCGGCGACAAAATCGAAAAACCCATTGACGTCCTCGGGTGTTGTCTCAGGAGCGTTCTCGACGGCGAGCATGATGCAGTCCTGCTTCAAAGCAAACACCAAAGACAGGATAGATTCAACTAAGGATCGCTTGTCGTCCGCATGAAGAAGATGCATTACGAAAAGGACCGCGCCTATATCCCGCGCAAAGTGGATGTCTCCCGTTAGAGGTTGCAGGGCATTCGGTCCGGCAACCCGGAAATCCACGCCTGAATGGACAGTGAGACGGATGTCATTGGCGGACGCTGTATTTCTTATCCATTTCCTCAATGCCGCGGATAAGTCGTCAGCTCTCCACCCGGCGCCGGTACTCTTCTTGTCAGGGAACCATTCGAACGCATCAAAACCGCTGTCAACGGCAAATTCAAACGGTTCCGTCACCGAACAGGCAGAAAAGGCAGTTTGATTACCGATCCTCACTGACGTCTTCATGATCATTCTTCGCATAGCCCTCCACACTACCTTTGAACATAACCCCACCCTTACCTCCCCTTAACTTAAGGGAGGATGGGGAGGGGTTATTGAGGGTCTCATAATAGTCTTTGCATTGCCGTCATTCCGGCAGTGTGTTGAGCCGGAATCCAGTGACGTTGCCTCGAAGTCGCTGGATGCCGGATTGAGAACTTCCGGCATGACAGATAAAGGATTCAATCTGTGAATCTTATTTTGACACTGTTAATAGAAATGTCATCGCCTTGAAGGGCTTGAAGGATGACCTCCATTTCTGGAACGATACCGTTTATCAAAAAAAATTCCGCTTTAGCCCCACCTGAGGACGGGATTGGACCACATAATATTTTCCCTTGGAATAAGCGCCCTCTATATCCTGTGGACCTTGTAGAGCCTCTTCCACAGCCATACCGATCTCCCCTATCTTCCTCATGAATCCCTGTATAAAATCCTCGTCCCAAAGCAACGGCTTGCCTGTATAGTCGAGAATGACTTTCTTCGGCGAAGGAATCATGAAACTGTCGTAAAGGCCGGCCCCGGCATACGAAGAGAGATCTTCACCGTTGGAGTCCGAGCGGAAAAAAAGACCTCCTCCGAACAGGCCTGTGCCTTTTGACGGGAAAGAGACAACACGCGAGGACAGAGTTTTTTTGTTGACTGAGAAGCTGAAGGCCCTGCCCGGATAATTCCCGACGAGTGCCTCGCCAAGGCCCAGCACAGCCTCAGCGTATATCTCCACAGCGTTACCCGTCAAAGGATTGACCGTGTGTATCACAAAACTATATTCTGCGTCCACGGCTTTCTGAATGAGCACGGCCATAAAAAGATCATCATCAGAGATTCCGGCTGCCCTCCTGCCCAGGCAAGCCCGCCTGTTCCATTTGGATCCCCAGACTTCCTTTATGGATTTCCACGCACCATCCCAGCTTTCTGGCAGCGGCAGATCTTCCCGCTCCACAGCTCCAAGCAACGACTCTGCAAGGTCAGGCGGTGCCGCGAGTCTCATGACAGAGTCCTTTATTTGTGCAAGGACTTCTTCAGGACAATCCATTCTTCCGTCAATGCGTGATGTCAGTTCACTGTAACTTTCTGCGATCTTCTTGTTCCACGGCTCCTCCAAAACTCTCTCGAAGACGCCGAAGGGCACCGCAACCGACGG
>JBFLXP010000581.1:0-1733 GCA_040757315.1 Nitrospirota bacterium | reverse complement strand
ATTCTAAAAGAAACGCTATCATGACTGCAATAGTCATTATTCCTGCTCGCTATCAATCTGCCCGTTTTCCGGGAAAACCCCTGTACCCCCTGAAGGGGAAACCTGTTGTCCAGTATGTTTACGAGAATGCAAAAAGCGCAAGTCTTGCAAGGGATGTCATTGTTGCGACCGACAGCGAAACCATTCTCGAAAAAGTTTTTGAGTTCGGCGGCAGGGCGGTGATGACGGACAGCGGACATCCCTCGGGCACCGACAGGATAGCCGAAGTTGCCCTCTCTTTGGAGTGTGATATAATTGTCAATGTGCAGGCTGACGAGCCACTCATACGTCCCGAAATGATCGACGCCGTAATCTCCCTTTTAGATGACTCGCGCGCCTCTATGGGAACTCTGGCGAAGATAATAGAGCGGAAGCATGAGATCACCGACCCGAATGTGGTGAAGGTGGTCTTCGATTCAGAAGGATTTGCACTCTATTTCTCGCGGTCGCAGATACCTTTCCTGGCGCCGCATTCCGAACTGAAATCAGATTATCGTTGTTTCAAGCATATCGGTATTTATAGTTATCGAAGAGATGCTCTCATCGCATTTACTCGTTTGCGGCCTTCGTATCTTGAGAAGATGGAAAAGCTCGAACAGTTGCGGGCTTTGGAGAACGGGATGAAAATCAAGGTGGGGGAAACATATCATGAAACATACGGGGTTGACACCCCCCAGGATCTGGAAAGGGTGGAAGAATGGCTAAATACATCTTTGTAACAGGCGGTGTCGTATCGGCACTCGGCAAGGGTATTGCCGCAGCCGCTACCGGCGCTCTACTCGCCGCAAAGGGGCTGAAAGTCACCCTCCAGAAGCTCGATCCGTATATAAATGTGGACCCGGGCACTCTCAGTCCTTTTCAGCACGGCGAGGTATTCGTCACCGACGACGGCGCCGAAACAGACCTGGACCTCGGCCACTATGAACGGTTCACGTCCATAAGGACGGCTCAGAAGAACAACTACACGACCGGAAAGATTTATTACAGCGTGATTACAAAGGAGAGGCGGGGAGACTATCTTGGGGAGACGGTCCAGGTAGTGCCGCATATCACCGACGAAATTAAGCGGGCCATAAAATCCGTGAGTGATGATAACGATGTTGTCATCGTCGAAATCGGGGGAACGATCGGCGACATCGAAAGCCTGCCCTTCCTTGAGGCCATCCGTCAATTCCGCTACGAGGTGGGAAGGGAAAACGTCCTCTACATACATCTGACTTTAATTCCGTTCATAAAGACTGCCGGCGAACTCAAGACGAAACCGACTCAGCATAGTGTCAAGGAATTCAGAGAGATCGGTATCCAGCCCGATATCCTCCTTTGCAGGACGGAAAGACCTCTGCCGCCGGATGTGAAGAGAAAAATCGCCATCCATTGCAACCTGGAGACTGACGCGGTAATCTCGGCGCGCGATGTCGAGACGACTTATGAAATTCCTCTCGAGCTGTACTCTGAAGGGCTCGATCATCTCATCGAAAGGAAATTCAATCTTTCATCTCAGGAACCCGATCTTTCCCAGTGGAAGGATATTGTCAGGAAGATAAAAGAACCCAAGCACGAGGTCACTATTGCGATAGTCGGGAAGTACACGGGATTGAAGGACTCTTACAAAAGTCTGATAGAGGCGCTTATCCACGGAGGCATCGCCAACGACTGCCGTGTTAATCTCCAGTGGGTCGATTCCGAAGAAATCG
>JBFLXP010000580.1:0-1744 GCA_040757315.1 Nitrospirota bacterium | reverse complement strand
GTCCTGGAAATTGAATTGCATCGATGCCGTACCGCCGACATAGTATCCCCTCTCCTGTCCCTGATATGATTTGGGCGCCGATGCCTTGATGTCGCTAAAGACCTGTGACATATAAGCGCCCATATCCGCCGAAGACATGGGGACTATCATGGAAAGGGAGAAGGCGATCAGGACGGCGACAGTTATCCCTTTCCGCAGGATATTCTTCATGGCTACCTCTTAACTTTCCGGGAACTTCCCTTTTTTTTGAAATTCGTAATAGAAGACAAGCCTGTTCACTATATCGTCGAGCGTCACGATGCCGACGGAAATTGGCTGGAAGACGGGTTGAGCCTGATCGTCGCGGAAGACGGCGACAAGTGTCGGGGTGGACGTCACCTGGAATTTCTCGAAGAAAAAGGGTTCGACCACACAGTCTCCGAAAGCGGGCCCGCAGGCATTGGAACTGACTGTCTTTATGGTCATTCCATAATCGGCCCGGAGAAAATCGATGATCTTGTTCTGTTCGTGGCAGTAGGGGCACTCGTTCGACACAAAGAAGATGAGGCCTGCATTCTCCCTGATTTCCTCCATGATGGCCCGCTTTTCCTTCGCCACTATCTTGTTGCGGACCTGCGCCCCGAAATTGCTGGTGGGTTGCTTTACAGTCATATCGAGTTCAGGATGTTGCAGAAGTGTGTCTCTCCACGTATAGGCGAAAGCCATTGTCTTACCCTTCATGTAGTCCTGCATTCGGAGATATGCCAGCATTTTTTCGCTGTCGGGATGATAGACGGCCTCTTCCTTGACGCGGTCGAGGAGATCCCTGAATTCACCGGCTGTCAGGGTGTCGAGGTATTTCGGGTCCTGAACCTTTTCCCACTCGAGGGGCAGGTCTTTTGTCCGTTCCTTTCGCGCCGTCGATTCCTCCTCTTTCTTTTCTTTTTTTTCTTCAGTCTGAGGGGGCTTGCAGTGCTCTCGATAAAACCATCCCCTTTCCTTGTCTGTGTAATACTGTTCTTTGAGTGGGCGGCAGAGGAACAGGTCGGCATAGTTCTCCTCCCCGGCAAAAGCATATTGGGTCATCATCAGAAGGGATACGACAATCCTAAGCCCTTTCATATCCCAATATTCCGTGAAGAAATTTCTCGGCCGACTCTTTGACGGTATTTTGTTCGGGGGGAAGTTCGATGTATTTGTGCAGTTCTCTCCCTTCGTAGTCCCCTTTCCTCTTCTTTTTCTTCTTCTTGTCTTTTTCTTTCTCGCTTCGTCTGATTATCATGCCGCCCTCTGCAATTGAGACTTTGCCGCTCTATGAATATTACTTTCGCCTTTTAAAGATGGCGTCTTAGATGACTTTGAAGACCGTGCCGATTACCCATTCGCTGCGCACAAATCCCCAGAACTTGGAATCGTAACTGTCCAGGGTCTCCCCGACCGCGAAGTATCTGCCTTTCGGGATTATCCCTTTGTACTCGAAGATCCCCAATGGCTTTCCTTCCCTGCTGACTTCCTTGGCGGCGCCGAGATATTCTCCGTTGCAATAGAATCGGCGCCCGATGCTTTCCAGATATTCCCCTTCAACACACCCTAGGCGCTTGACGAAGCTCCGGCCATGCCGGGGTTCGTTGGGAACGGCGAGAAAGCGGAATGCAAAGTATTCGCCCTTGACAGGGGAATGGTTGCCCTTGTCGATCATCCCCACCAGAAAGTTTACGCTGTAGTCTGTCTGAACGGCTAAGCGGTATCGCGGCTGTATCCAAAA
>JBFLXP010000579.1:0-1744 GCA_040757315.1 Nitrospirota bacterium | reverse complement strand
CGTCAAGGAGGATGCCTCATCGTGAGGTGGGCATCCGGGCCATCGGCGAGCGTTTTGACATCACAGAGGAATCGGGCAAAGCCATCGGCGAGCTAAGCGGATTCAGGGTTTATAAAGAAGCCTTCCCCGGCGCTATCTATCTTCACAGGGGCCGACAGTATCAGATCACCCATCTCGATCTTCCGATGAAGAAGATTTACTGCAGGGAGGCCGACGTATCGTACTATACGCAGGCACTGAGTAAGGAAGAGACCGAGATTATCGACGAGAGGGAAAAAAGGGAGCAGAAGAATTTCATTTTGTCGTGGGGAGGTCTCAAAACGACTCAGAGGATAACGGGCTATGAAAAAAAGAGGATCTTCGACCGTGTGAAGCTTTCACGCCACAGTCTCGACATGCCGGAACATGTGTTCGAAACCGAAGGGCTCTGGATAATCATCGACGGCGATACGGAGTCCTTCATCGAATCGAACGGTTTCGACCTCGCGGGTACACTGCATGCCGTGGAGCATACCGCGATAGCCTGCATACCGCTCTATGCCCTTTGCGACAGGGGCGACATCGGCGGACTGAGCTACACCTTCTATCCACGGATCGGGAAACCGGCAATTTTCATTTATGACGGACACGAAGGTGGCATAGGTTTGACAAAGAGGGTGACGGACGTAATAGAAGAATGGCTGGCAACGACGCTCAGAATCATAGAGGAATGCCCGTGCGAGGATGGGTGTCCTTCCTGCGTGCAAGACCCCCAGTGCGGTTCAAGCAACCAGCCTTTGGATAAAGAAGGAGCGAAGGCATTGCTTAAGAGATGGTTGGGGTGAAATAAGCAGACTGGCAATGAAATACCGTATTCCTCCGTCCGATCATCTGACGGAGCGGGGAATCGTTCTTGCAGTCTTAATTCTTAGACTTCTCAAGATAGTACGGCCTCCCATCGTCGTCATTCCCCGGCTTGACCGGGGAATCCAGAAGCCCTGGATGCCCGGTTGTAGATATTATGGAACCACTTCCATATAACCAATCTAATTCAACTTAAAATGACCTGTTCGATCATTTGACTTCAGAATCGATGTGGATTATTATAGCTATAAATATCCACATTATATGGAGGACACAGTGAGAACGGTACAAATGACTTTAGATGATGAATTGGTGTCAGCAGTAGACGCCATTGTTAAAAAACTGAAGACAACACGTTCTGCTTTTGCGCGCAAGGCTTTGAAAGATGCTATCAGGCAGGCAAATATCAATATACTTGAAAAAAAGCATAAAAAAGGATACGAGCGTTATCCTGTCGGCAAAACGGAATTTAGCGTTTGGGAATCAGAACAGGAATGGGGTGATTAATGAAGCGGGGCGAGGTGAGATGGTACAAGTTCAAAAGTCCCGACAAAAAACGCCCTGTGGTTATCTTAACAAGAGATTCTATTTTGGAGTATTTAGGTGAAGTTACGATTGCACCGGTAACTTCAACAATAAGAGGCATACCGAGTGAAGTTCTTTTGTCCCAAAAAGACGGCATGTATAATGATTGCGCTATTAATTGTGACCATATACAAACAGTTTCAAAATCAAAAATTGGATCTTTGATTACAACTCTATCTAAAGAGAAGCTGGGTGCAATTCGTAACGCAATATGTTTTGCATTAAATCTTTAATGGATTATTTGATTTCTCTTTGACTATCGTCGTTTTAATTTCCATAACGGATTGTGTCAGAAAAAATGAATTTAGTTTGTCAT
>JBFLXP010000578.1:0-1749 GCA_040757315.1 Nitrospirota bacterium | reverse complement strand
CTCGCCTCCCAGCGACGCATAAGTCGAGACTCTCAGATCAAAACACCGGTTCGCGACTTTAGCTCCGAGCCTTCCGTCCTGGTTTCTTCTCCTATCCGCTATGTCCATACCGCAAAGAGCCTTGATACGACTGGCCAGCGCGGGCGCCATGGACAGAGGCAGGTCGGTCTTGTGTTGAAGGACGCCGTCTATGCGGTAGCGAACCCTGAGCATGTTCTCCGAGGGTTCGATATGAATGTCGGTAGCCCGCTCGCGCAGGGCGTTCGATACGACAAAGTTCACGACGTCGACAATACTGTCTTCGTCGCGTTCGAAGGAGACCGACTCACTGATCACCAGACTTTTATAAGGTGTCCGCGCATCCTTATCCCATGCAGGATTCTCAATCATGCGGACATCTTCATAAATGAGTTTCAACGCCTTGTTGATGTCATCGGAACTCGCGATGGCCGGTTCTATCTTACATTTGAAGACGTTTTTCATCGTGGTTATTGTCTCATCCGAGAGGGGATCACTCATGATCACCGTCACAACGTCGCCGTCACGATAAATGGGCAGGCATTCGTTTTTCTGAAGGAAGGCTTTGCTTATTCCCTTCAATACGCCGGGGTCGATAAGCCCCACCGTCGGGATTATTTTCGGTATGCCGAGCTGCGTGCTCAGGGAATTGATCAAATTCGATTCCGTGATGAACCCATGCTCGACAAGGATCTTGCCGAGCTTCTTTCCCTCTATACGCTGTATTTCGAGAGCCTGTTCAATCTCCTCCTGGCTGATCAACCCCATATTGACCAAGAGCTCGCCCAGGAATACGCGTTTCTTGTGTTTCTTCAGGATGTCCTTGAGTTCAGCCCGTGAAATGAATCTCAACCTCACGCACATCTCGCCAAGAGGCACGTATGTCCTCTGCTTCATCTGCGCAGCAAGCGCTTCCTGGAGCTGCTTCTCCGAGATGTACCCTTCCTCGACGAGCAATTCTCCGATTAAAACCTTTCTTTCCTCTTTTCTTTTTTGTCCGCTGACTTCCATGTGCACCCCCCGATTTCCCGGGATGAGCCGCCGGAAGCTCACCCTATGGTCTTCTTTTTGCCGAATTTCCCATCCCGCCTAACCCGGATTATTCATAAATTTCTTAGTCAGTCAGAGCAGATGCCGTATCGGAGCGGCTTTATTCCGATTCTTATCGGGGCGAGAATGAGCGATGATACTGCATCTGCTCTACGAATCCGCTATTCATGAAAAATCTGGGCTAAATGGATTCCTGGACTTCATCCCCTCCCATGCCGGAGAGTCCTTCCCTCTACTCAGAATTATGCTATTTAGTGAAAGATCATTCAAGTATTTTTTAAGTTGTAATTTTGTTGGTACATTAGTTGTAGTAAAATCAAAAACTAAAGCATCATTTGCGCCGGAGCATCCGGGCCGCAAATTCGAAATTCCCGTCAAAAAGCAGCGTCATAAGCTCAGACTGCAGATCGTCAGTTCTTTGCCTTTCTTGTCTCCCTCTTTCCCTTTGCTGCCGAAGTGAGTATGTCCCACAGCCCGTCAAGATTAGTGAACGCTCTCATACCTTCGACGCCAACCTCCTCTGCTACGCCCACCAGGATGCGGGGATCATCCTTCTTGTATCGGTATATGCGAATGATGTAGTTTTGCACAGTCGTCTCCATGATAACACTCTCTTCCTCTTTCGCGAAAAGGCTCCTTCAAACCGAATAACATAATCTATCACGGGGGAGGTCACAGATC
>JBFLXP010000577.1:0-1760 GCA_040757315.1 Nitrospirota bacterium | reverse complement strand
ATATTTTGAGGGAACTGCACATCGAGGAAAAGCCGAGACTTCTTGTTTTCAATAAAATCGACAAAGTTCCCGGCGAGGAGTCGTACAATCTCGCGTACCGTTACGGAGCGATTACGATATCCGCTCTGGATCCGTCCTCATTCGGACCTTTGCTCCGGGAAATCGAATTGCATATATGGGAAAGTAGACTTGAAGAGACGCATGTTTAGACAATATACGGAGGTAACATGGAATTTGTTCCTAAATGGTTAGCCTGGGAAATCACGAGGCGCTGCAATCTCCGGTGTATTCACTGCCGCTCGTCTTCCGAGCCTGAAGTCAGGGAGCATCCGGATTTTCCGACTGAAGAAGCGTTCCGGATAATTGATGATATAGCCGCCTACGCGAAACCTGTGATTGTGCTTTCCGGAGGAGAACCTCTTTTGAGAAGCGACGTGTTTGACATCGCCCGCTACGGCACGGAAAAATCTCTCAGGATGTGTCTTGCAACAAACGGCACTCTCGTCACGGACGAGATCTGCGAAAAGATAAAGGCTTCCGGAATCAAGATTGTCTCTCTGAGTCTTGACGGGTCCGAGGAAAGAATCCACGACGATTTCAGAAGCCAGAAGGGCGCCTTTGCCGGCACAATAGACGCGGCCCGGCTTTTCAAGAAGTACGGCATCGACTTTATTATCAATTCGTCCTTCACAAAGAGGAACAAGGAAGACATTCCAAAAGTATACCGCCTGGCGAAAGAGCTGGGTGCGACCGCGTGGTACCTGTTCATGATCGTACCCACCGGAAGGGGAGAAGATATCATGAACGAGTTGATCCCGAAAGAAGAATATGAGGAGATACTCGAATGGCATTATCAGATGGAGAAAGATGAAAAGAACCTCCTGGTCAGGCCGACCTGTGCGCCGCATTATTACAGGATAGTCCTGCAGAAATCCAAGGAAGAGGGATCGAAATTCGAGAGACGCACTCTGAAATTTTCTACCGGCGGATCGAAGGGATGCATCGCCGGACAGCTCATAGCGCTTATCGACGTTGACGGCAATGTGCTCCCCTGCAGCTATTTTCCGAAACCGGCCGGCAATATCCGCACTCAGTCCTTCAAGGAGATATGGGAGAATTCGGAACTGTTCAAAGAACTGCGTGATTTCAAGAAATACAAAGGGAAATGCGGCTCGTGCGAGTACGTAACCGTCTGCGGCGGATGCCGTGCGCGGGCTTATGCCGTTCACGGAGACTATCTTGAAGAAGAGCCTTTCTGCGGTCATATGCCGGTCCGGTACGAAAAAAAACTGAAACATAAATCTGGGGGGGGCTATGAATGACACTTTTCTGAGAGCATGCCGCGGTGAAGCAGTGGATTACGTTCCTGTATGGCTGATGCGCCAGGCAGGTCGATATCTTTCCGAATACCAGGCCATTCGTTCCCACATTGATTTTCTGACGCTTTGCAAAAACCCGAAACTCGCAGCGGAAGTTACACTCCAGCCGGTTGATATCCTGGGTGTCGATGCTGCGATACTTTTTTCCGACATCCTTATTCCGGTTGAGGCGATGGGAATGCGCCTGGAATTCTCCGAGAAGGAAGGTCCTGTTTTGGGCGAGCCTGTCCGGAATAAAGCGGGTGTGGAGAAGTTGATAATTCCGGATGCCGAGGCGGACATGCCGTTCGTATTCGATGCCATAAGGCTCCTGAGAAAAGAACTGGCGAATAAAGTCCCTCTCATAGGTTTTTCAGGGGCGCCGTTTACCCTGGCGACTTA
>JBFLXP010000576.1:0-1769 GCA_040757315.1 Nitrospirota bacterium | reverse complement strand
AGCCACTATGAAAAAACGCCCTCCCAAACCTAACGGCAGGAATATTGAAATTGCCCTCGAGCTGCTTGAGCTCTCACTGCTGCTCAAGAAATCAGTCAGAAAGTCTGTTAAGAAAAAGCAATAATGTCTATTGTCGAATCGTTTAAAGCAACAATCAATTTTTTTGATGAAATTAAAAATGAAGGATTGATTGAAGATTATGCGCTCATAGGCGGACTGGCACTGTCAGCGTGGGTACGCCCCTACCGCGCTATCTCTCCGAAGTTCTTTAGCACCTGCAGCCCTGCCGCCTGGCTCTTCTCCGGGTGAAATTGAACGGCGAAGATATTGTCCTTCCAGACTGAAGAAGTGAATTCAATTCCATAATCCGTGGTGGTTGCAATTATGGATTTGTCTTCCGGCACAACATAAAAGGAGTGCACGAAGTAGAAGTGGCTTTTGTCGGGGATGTTTTTAAACAGCGGATTTTCTTTCTGTATCTTTATCTCATTCCAGCCCATGTGGGGAACCTTGAGGGATTGGGGATTGGGGATTGGGGATTGGGAGGTACTGTCAACACCCCCCTTTAATTCCCCCCTTGGCAAGGGGGGACAAAGAGGGGTTCCGAAATCGAACCTCACGACCTTGCCCCGTAAAACATCCAGTCCACCACATCTGCCGAATTCTTCGGACTCGCTGAAGAGCACCTGAAGACCGAGACATATTCCGAGGTAGGGCTTCCCCTGTTTTATCGCATCGACAACCGCGTCGATGAGTTCAAGATTCGTAAGCTCGCGCATGCAGTCCTTAAACGCGCCCACACCGGGCAGAACAACCGCATCCGCCTTTTTGACAACCACAGGACTATTTGTCACTGTAACGTCAACGCCGACCTTCTGGAAACCTTTCTCGACGCTCCTGAGGTTTCCCATTCCGTAATCAATAATTGCGATCATGATGGTATATTATACAAAAAAAGCGATCAGCGTTCAGCAAACAGCTCTCAGCAAGAAAATGTTTTAAAGCTGAAAGCCGATTGCCGATCGCTGATTGCTTTTCGTAGTGTTGACATATTGTCAAATTATAAATTAACTTAATTTACTTTTATGAACCATTCGCGTTTCAAAGGGTACCTGTTTTTACTTGCAACCATCATCATCCTGATAGCGCCTTCGCAATCCACCGCCTCTGAATTATCTGACCAGCCTGCTTACGGAGACGCACTGATAACAGGTTCAATCGGCGAGCCGAGCATTCTCATCCCTATGCTTGCAGGCGACAGCGCTTCGCACGATGTAGCCGGATTGGTATTTAACGGCCTTATTAAATATGACACGGACCTCAGCATTATCGGCGACCTTGCCGAGTCGTGGGACATTTCTCCGGACGGACTTGTCATCACATTTCATCTGAAAAAGGGAGTGAAGTGGACTGACGGTGTTGAATTCACCGCAGACGACGTGATGTTCGGCTTTAAGACCATCGTTGACGAAAAGACACCGACACCATACAAGGAAGACTATCTTCAGGTTAAAAAGGCGGAAGTTCTCGACCGTTACACTTTCAGAGTAACATATGAAAAACCCTTTGCCCCCGCGCTTTCTTCGTGGGGGAATCTCACAGTCCTGCCGAAACATCTGCTTGAGGGCAAGGACATAACAAAAAGCGATTTGACGAGAAAGCCGGTTGGGTTGGGGATGTACAAACTCAACAAGTGGACTTCGGGGCAGGAGGTTATCCTTGATTCAAATAAAGACTATTTTGACGGCAGGCCTTACATCGACAATTAT
>JBFLXP010000575.1:0-1770 GCA_040757315.1 Nitrospirota bacterium | reverse complement strand
GGGTGCGGACTTATTATTATATCTGGCAATTAGCGTTGCGCAGACGATCAAAAGAGTTGCAGAAAGCAATCGGATTCGATATCGCCCACCACCTCACATTCGGTAATTTCTCTTTCCCTGCCGGAATTTGTTTGGCGAATATACCATTTGTATGGGGTCCCATAGGAGGAGTTGACCGCATTCCCGAAAGTCTGAAAAGCGAACTTAGTTTAAAAGGACAATTGTTTGAAACGCTCAGAGATATAAGTCACAAAATATTCTTTAATATAGATCCATTAGTGGGGATGACTTTAAGAAGAGCGCGGATTATTTTGTGCCGAACAAGAGAGACGCAGAAATTTATTTCCGGGAGAAACAGTGATAAGCATACCGGGTTAATATTGGAAACCGGCAAGCCGTATGTTCCGCATCTGAAAACTACTATTAAGTCAGGCGGCGCAGACGACGAGACAAATATTTTGTTTTCCGGAAGATTAATCCCTTTGAAAGGCGTTTCACTCGCGTTGAAAGCTTTCAAAATATTCTCGGACAATCATACTAATGCCGCTTTTCACATTGTGGGCGACGGTTACGAGAAGCAAAATCTCCTGCGGCTAACGGAACATTTAGGTCTATCCGACAGGGTTATTTACTGGGGCGCATTGGCAAGACATGCTGCATTAACCAAGGTAAAGGCATGTGACATTTTCTTGTATCCAAGCCTCCGCGAGGGTGGAACCTGGTCTCTCATGGAAGCCATGGCCTTAGAGAAGCCTGTTATATGTCTTGACCACAGTGGTCCCGGAGAAATGGTAACAGATGAATGCGGGATCAAGGTAAAACCTTCAAATCCTGAACAAACGATAAAGGACCTTTCTGATGCTCTCCTCAAACTGGCAAATGATCCTGAATTGAGGAAACGGATGGGCGCGGCAGGGAGAAAGAGAGTAGTGGAGCATTATACATGGGAAAGAAAAGGGGAGTTCATAAAAAAGGTGTACGAAGAAGTGTTGAGCCGGGAGATATCATAAAGATGAAAAGCGAGATTGCCGCACTTCGTTCGCAATGACGGCACACACATCTTGAAGGTTTTACTCGTTCATAACTTCTATCAGTCCTCATCTCCCTCCGGCGAGGACGGTGTTTTTAGAAATGAAGTCGAGCTGTTACGAAAGAATGGTGTTGATGTCGTTTTATGCGAAAGGCATAATGATGAGATTAAGGATTATGGATTGTGGGACAAATTTCGTCTTCCTTTCAAGAATATATGGTCAAAGAGAACATACAACGAGATTAGAGAATTACTAAAAAAAGAAAAGCCTGATATAGCCCATTTTCACAACATCTTCTATCTCATTTCGCCCTCAGCATATTACGCATGCAAAGAAGCGGGAGTGCCTGTAGTTCAGACGCTCCATAATTTTAGATTTGTCTGCATTAATGGATTGCTGCTGCGAAATGGTAAAGTCTGTGAAGAGTGTGTCGGCAGGTCTCCGTGGAAAGGCGTTAAATACGGTTGCTACAGAGATTCCCAAATATATTCGTTTCCGATTGCCCTGGCCGATGCCATACACGGATCATTTGGAACATGGGAAAGGAAGATCGACGCATTTATAGCTCTCACTGAATTCGGAAAAAAGAAGTATGTTGAATGTGGCTTACCCGAGAGAAAGATGTTTGTTAAGCCGAATTTCCTTCCGGATCCGCCGTCTCCAAACTATGCACACAACGGCTACGCTATCTTTCTGGGACGGATCTCTGCTGAAAAAGGGCTGAGTGTCCTTATCAACG
>JBFLXP010000574.1:0-1772 GCA_040757315.1 Nitrospirota bacterium | reverse complement strand
ATGCCCCGCAGATAGACGGGCGGGAGCGGTACATCTATTACGTCGTCCCCCATATAGCGATCAATGAAGACGGAAAGACCGGGTTTTGCAAAAGGAAGGGGATCAAGGAGGAATCGAGCGCCTGCGGGGCCCTCTGCCTGTTTCTGGATGAACTCTACACGGGGAAACTCCACATCACGATCGATGAGGAGGACATCGAAGAGAGTCTTCTGAAGAGAAGACTTCTGAAAGAAATCCCCTACGGAGAAATCCCCAGTCTGCTGGAACTGACGAGGATAACACGAAAGATTGTGCAGTCCGACCTGGAGCATGTGCTGGCAAAGGTTGTGGATACGAAAAAGAGCGATTACGCATTGATAACTGCGATACAGATCCATGCGCCTGACGGAAATTATGTCTCGCCGGATGAGAGCTATGTGGTTGTGAATGGGAAGAAAGAGGAAATGAAGGTCTGATGGCTTACATTATCCCGTCGTCATTCCCGCAGTCAGTAAGCGGGAATCCACCCTTCGACAAGCTCAGGGTGACAATGTCATGGTGAGCCTGTCGAACCTTGGATGCCCGATTAAAGTCCTCGGGCATGACAGACTTTTGAAAATACTATTTTGAGACTTTTAATAAGTAGAGGAGGGGTTATGAAAAAACAGATGCTCTTGTTTCTCATCGCAGTTTTTCTGATCTTGCCGGTCTGGATAACAGATGTCTTCGCTGAAGATGTCGCCCCCCCCGGCGATACGATCCATATTTCCGGCACTGTCCGTGATTATCATGATGAACCGGTGAAGGAGGCACGGGTCAGAATCCTTGTCAACGGAGAGCCTCACGAGATCATCGTTGACCATGAAAAGGCAGAAGAGACGGAAACGTCCTCGCTTGGCACCTATCAGTTATCCTTCACACTCGGTCCTGCCCGGATTGAGAGTTCTAAAATCCAGGTTGAAATCTCCAAAACCAGCTTTGCAAAAACAACTATTGATTTGGGGAAAGAAGATTTCGCACAGAAAGGACAATCCTTCTTTACCGTAAAAGACCTCAAGATCTCTCCATGGCTGGGGCCTGCTTTTTATATCGCAACAATAGTATTCTTGGTTATTTACATCCTTATATCCTTTGAGATCCTGCACAGAACGATAGCCGCAATGCTGGGGGCTGCGTTAATGTTGTTGATCACCTATACCTTCGGCACCCTGAATTCCGAATACCACATCATTTCCTTCGAGAGGGCGATGCAGGCAATAGACATGAACGTCATCTTCCTTCTCATGGGGATGATGATTATTGTGGGCGTACTGAAACATACGGGAGTATTCCAGTGGTGCGCCTACATGTCGTTCAAACTGGCGCGCGGTAATGTGATGATACTTGCGATTATCTCCATGTTCTTTATCGCAATCACTTCCGCTTTTCTTGATAATGTGACGACGATGCTCCTTTATACCCCTGTTTTGATTGAAATCGCATTGGCTTTGAAGATTTCACCGTTGTCCCTCTTAATACCCGGAGTCATGGCATCGAATGTCGGTGGAACCGCAACTCTTATCGGAGACCCCCCGAATATCATGATCGGTTCATACACGGGCTTCACCTTCATGATGTTCGTTCAGAACCTGACACTCGTATGTATCGTGGCAACAGTAGCTCTTGCCATCTACAACAAGTTTTTCTATGGAAAAGCCTATGCCAAAGGCAAGGTGGAAGATGTGGACAAATTTATCGAGTTCTTAAAAGAAGAATATAAGATCACCGATAAGAAACTCCTTGGATACGGCCTC
>JBFLXP010000573.1:0-1783 GCA_040757315.1 Nitrospirota bacterium | reverse complement strand
GTGATGACTACTTGAAACGGTTGAATTCCTCTGGAAGCAATGCAAGGACTTCAGCGCATTCCATTGAATATAAATCCCATGTTACGTCAAACTGGTTAATAATGTCTGCCAACCTGCGGACAGCACCATTGCCTTTTGATTGGGAACCCCTCTTAGGCTTGCCTGTATCCTTGTCTACATATAATTCAGTAGCTGCTTCAACGATCGCCTTGTTGGTAACCAGCTCCTGCCTGGATGCAAGTTGCTCCACAAGATCGCCAGGCTTACTTAATGGGTTACATAGGAGTGCCATTGCCCGTGCGGGATTGTCCTTATGAGCTGCAAAGATACGATAAGGTCCCGCAAGAAGGTGACGATAGTATTTTCTCCAATCTGTTATCTCCGGAATATACCTGACAATTTCCAGCGGTTTGCGCTTTCCAGTTTCATCGGGAGGGCAGACTTCCTCAAAAAAGAATAGAGAAAGCCATGTCCATATTCCCTTATCCCGTTCGATCTCTTTAATCCCACTATCCGAGAATAATCCATGAAAATACTCTGCTGCATCAAAACGCGAAGAGAAAGACCTTTGTTGAACTTCAACATGATATTCCAGTTCTTCAGAGTATTGAGGGTCATCCAACAGAGAATAAGGTGGCATAGCGTCAGGTTCATCGCGAAGGGAAGCCAAATATTCAAGAAACTGCGAGATACCCGTTTCGTTAAGCCGTCGGAGTAGCATTATTCAGCACCTCCCTTCCAATAGCTCCTGTCAAACATACTCTTCATCTGGTGTAAACGACAGAATGATGTAACTGCACTATCTATCCAATCATCAAACTGATCTTCCTCATCCCTTGCGGGGGGTTCGGTCATGTTGGGCAGTAGCGTGGCAAATTGCAGCCAACATGACCGCCAGTCTTCCCTGTCTTCTGTGTCTGTATGCTTCTCAACATATAGAATCCTGTTCAATATATCCCGCAGGATTGCTGGAATTACCAGAGAAATAAAGACGTGTTTTTCCACGAGTGCCAAACAATTGTTGAGGGATGCGTTGATCTTCAGAAGGACCTGAGGATCATCATATTCGAGACGGAAGACCTCTTCTCCTAAGTCATGGCTTCGACTTATATTGAGAAGCCCAGTACCCCTTGCTTCCTCTCCTTCAATTTTACGCGGTCTAATCTTGTCAGCTTCTGCTATTAGAAGACCGTGTTTTCCGGTTGACGCAACGACTCTCACTCGGAACAAGATACCTTCACTGGTATCGAAGTCCGTCAAGTTTCGGTCTTCAGGAGGAATGACATTGCCTATCGTTCCAAAGTAAAAACGCATCCACTGCGTCTGCCGATATGCCTCCAAGAATACGTCTGCATCTTCTGGTAATCGGTATCGATCCAACATCAGGGTTGCATCGAATGAAGAATAGCCATTATTATCTGCAATTGTGATTTGAATATCTTGATGGGTAAGTCTTCTACGCCTCGTAAAGTTAAGTGTTCTCAGCGCCATTTTCAATCTCCCTTACATTGACACTTACACGGAGGTCTCGGTTTTCATCAAAACCCGTCACTTCTATGTGGAAATCCTCTTCAAGAATTCTTACTCTTATAAGGTTGTCCTTTTCCTCGATTATTTCTGCTCCTCTTGGTTCAATCGTAATTGGCTCTTTGCCGATTACAAAGTCAGCCGGTTTATACTTTCTGAAAGCGTCACCTCGACGTACCTGGTATGCAGCTCTTATGATCAGTAGTTCAGGTTTCGATGCTTCGCTTGCGCCAGTTTTTACCACAAACCCCCCCCT
>JBFLXP010000572.1:0-1792 GCA_040757315.1 Nitrospirota bacterium | reverse complement strand
TATGTGAGAAAGATAGAGGCGGTCGAGCCGGATTCCATACGGGTTCAGCGATTAATGGACGAAGGGTACGACGTTGTGCAATCGTCGCTGCCCGTTCTCCTGACCGTCGTGAAAGAGCTGAACGAACCCCGTCTGCCGTCTCTGAAAGGTAAGATGGCCGCTAAGAAAGCCGGAATAAAGAAATTGGGAATGACCGACATTTTGGCCGACGAGAACGATCTCGGACTGAAAGGTTCGCCGACACAAGTGAAGAATATCTTTGCTCCAGAAGCACGGACCGACAGGAAAATGCTCGAAGGTTCGCCGGAGGACCAGGTTGAAACGTTACTGCGGGAGCTCAGGGGGTTGAAATGCCTGTGATCGTCGATTTAGAGAAATGCTCCGGTTGCCGGGATTGTATCTCTTCGTGTCCTTTCGAAGCCATCGAGATGAAAGACGGGAAGGCGTTCATCAACGAATACTGCCAGGCGTGCATGACTTGCATCACTGTCTGCCCGGAAGGTGCGATCAAGGAAGTCGCGAAAGAGAAGTCTAAGGGCATAGACATTAACGCCCATAAGGGGATATGGATCTTCGCCGAGCAAAGGGGCGGTAAAGTGGGGTCGGTCGCTTACGAACTCCTTGGCGCCGGCAGACGCCTCGCAGATGAAAGAAATACGTATCTCGCGGCAGTCCTCTTCGGCGCTACGGAGACCGAAGCCCGGGAACTGATCAAGTGGGGAGCCGACAAGGTATATCACGCGGGTCATGAGGCCCTGGAGAGTTTCAATGACGAGCCTTATTCCAGGTTGCTGACGTCTCTGATCAGAGAGCATCAACCGGAGATCGTGCTTGCAGGCGCGACGCCCATCGGCAGGTCGTTTTTCCCGAGGGTTGCGGCAAGACTGAGGACAGGACTCACGGCTGACTGCACGTCGCTGATGGTTGACAAGGATACGGGCAATCTTCTCCAGATAAGACCTGCCTTTGGCGGCAATATCATGGCGACGATCCTTTGTCCTGACACTCGTCCCCAGATGGCGACTGTCAGACCCAGAGTCATGAAACGCGGTGAATACAAGGAGAACAGAGACGGTGAGATCATCAATGTCGCAACGGACGGTCTCAGGTCGCGCACGAAAGTACTGGAGACGGTGAAAGAGGTTTCGGATAAGGCGGTGAACCTTCAGGAGGCCGAAATCATTGTTTCCGGCGGAAGGGGACTGGGAGACCCAAAGGGGTTCATGATCCTCGAAGAGCTGGCCGAGTTGCTTGGAGGCGCTGTCGGATCGTCGAGAGCCGCCGTCGATTCGGGCTGGATTCCTTACCGGCATCAGGTGGGCCAGACCGGCAAGACCGTCTGCCCGAAGATATATATAGCCTGCGGGATATCGGGCGCCGTACAGCATCTCGTCGGCATGCAGTCATCGGACATCATAATTGCGATAAACAAGAATCCTGAAGCGCCCATATTCAACGTGGCAACGTACGGCATCGTGGGTGATCTTTATGAGATAGTTCCTCTGCTGATCAAGAGGATAAAGGAAATAAAGGAGCAGTAGAACTGTTCCTCTGTCATTCCTGCTTGTCCGGAATCTCTCTGGCAGCGAAAAAAAGAGGATTCCCGACAAGAGGTAGTGATAAAAGGACACTGCGGGGATTTCCTCCCTTTTTAAAGGTAGGGAAAGAGGTGGACGGCTATCAGAAAAGGGACAACTGAGCCTGTCCAAAAACTACGAACTAAGTTATCTGTCATTCCCCGTCCGTCAATACGTAAGACGGATGATCGGGGAATCCAGTCGTCTTAATCCGG
>JBFLXP010000571.1:0-1794 GCA_040757315.1 Nitrospirota bacterium | reverse complement strand
CATCCCTCAAAGCCTTTCAAGGCGATGAGATTTGATTAGGGCATGGCGTCGAGAAAACAGGACTTCACTGAAAGTGTCATCTTGATTCGGTCTTTCGATGTGGCTTCCGATGCCATAGTGTATCGCTGCGAAAGGCTTTTCGTGGTGCCCTCCCTTTTCTTGGACATGCATCTGCTTTTACCTCATTGATCGTTGATATATGGTAAAATAAAAAATCTATGTTCCACGATATCCACGAAGAGTGCGGGGTATTCGGCGTATACGGTCATCCGGAGGCTGCAAACCTTACCTACCTCGGCTTATACGCGCTTCAGCACCGAGGGCAGGAAGGGGCCGGCATATGCTCTTCAGACGGCAGGCAGCTTTTCCTCGAAAAATCCATGGGCCTCGTTGCCGATATCTTCAGCGAAAGAAGGCTGAGAAGACTTCCCGGGTATATGGCGATCGGCCACAACCGCTACTCCACAGCGGGCAGCAGCGTCCTTAAGAATGTCCAGCCAATCGTAGCGAATTTCGCTCTCGGCACACTGGCTATAGCGCATAACGGCAATCTTGTGAGCGCACTTGACCTGAGAGCGTCGCTCGAAGAGGAAGGGGCTATCTTTCAGTCATCCTCTGACAGCGAAGTGATCGTCCATCTGATCGCCCATTCGAAGGGAACGGATTTCTACGAGCGCGTAGCACACGCCGTGACGCAGATCAGCGGTTCTTTCAGCATGCTGATTCTCAGAGAAAAAGAGCTGATCGCAATACGTGATCCCTACGGAGTGAGACCATTGAGTCTCGGGATGAAGGACGGCGCGTATGTTGTGGCATCGGAGACCTGTGCTTTTGATCTCATCGGAGCGACCTATATACGCGACATCGAGCCTGGAGAAGTACTGGTTATCAATGAACAGGGTCTCGAATCGCTCAGAATACTGAACAGCCATAGAAAGGCCTTCTGCGTCTTCGAATTCATATACTTTTCGAGGCCCGACAGCAATATCTTCGGAGGCCTGAACGTCAACGAAATGAGGAAGGAATTCGGAAGGCAGCTTGCGAGAGAATCGGTCACCGATGCCGACCTCGTAATACCGGTGCCTGATTCGGGAGTTCCTGCGGCAATCGGCTTTTCCGAAGAAAGCGGCATCCCCTTTGACTTCGGACTGATAAGAAACCACTACGTCGGGAGGACGTTCATAGAGCCGAAGCACAGCATTCGCCATTTCGGCGTGAAGATCAAACTGAACCCCGTGCGGAAGCTGCTCGAGGGGAAAAGGCTTATAGTTATCGACGATTCGATCGTCAGGGGCACAACCAGCAAGAAGATCGTGAAGATGCTGCGGGAAGGTGGGGGCGCGAAGGAGGTTCACCTCAAGATCAGTTCTCCTCCGACAATAGGCCCCTGCTTCTACGGAATCGATACGCCCACGAGAAGAGAACTCATTGCTTCCACACACCTCCTCGACGAGATCAAGAAATACGTGACTGCGGATTCCCTGTCGTATCTCAGTATCGAAGGCCTGAAGAATATCGTGCCGAACTCCCACAATTTCTGCACTGCCTGCTTCGACTGTGACTATCCCATCAGTTTTCCCGGCGAGCATCTCAAACAGATGGAGTTCTTGTTCAAGTAAGAACGGATATCTTGTTCGAACGCGCTTTCAGAGACATCTTTAAAGTCAACCTCGGTGTGAAAAGACACGAGCGGGTCCTTGTCCTCAACGACAGAATATCTGAGAGCGAACATCCGGATGATGAAGAAGCGGAGAGAAGGGCAACGCTCAGAAGCCTTGCCGTCCTCGCGTTCGA
>JBFLXP010000570.1:0-1799 GCA_040757315.1 Nitrospirota bacterium | reverse complement strand
AAACTAACGCAGTCGGAGGAGTAAAATGATACCGGAACTGAAGTTTAACGAAAAGGGATTAATCCCCGCGATTATACAGGACGCGGAGACTAACGAGGTCCTGATGATGGCATGGATGGACAAGGTTGCCATCGAAAAGACGATCGCAACAGGATTTACGCACTTTTGGTCCCGTTCGAGGGAGAAATACTGGATGAAGGGCGAGACCTCAGGCCATGTCCAGGAGGTAAAGGAAATCCTCTATGACTGCGATGAGGACACCCTGCTTGTGAAGGTTAAGCAGCACGGCGCAGGCGCGTGCCACACCGGAAACAGGACGTGTTTTTTCAGGACCATTACGGCGAAGAGTGCAAAAGAGACAAAAGAGAGCAAAAAGAAAAAATGAGGCTTGTGACCCGTGGAGACCTCGACGGAGTAACAGCAGCAGTCCTGCTCACCACTATGGAAAAGATATACTCCATAGAGCTTGTCCACCCGCAGGACATAACAGACAAGAAGTTTGAGATAACAGGGGATGATGTGCTCGCAAATCTTCCGTACCACCCGAACTGCGCGATGTGGTTTGACCATCATGAGCTTTCAAAGAGCAATGAGGAGCCTCCGAAGAATTTCAGGGGGAGTTATGTCATAGCCCCGAGTGTTTCGCGCGTGATTTATGAATATTACTCATCCGATAAGCTAAAAAAATATGAGCACCTTGTGGCTGAGACAGACAGGCTGGATTCAGCAAGGCTCACAATTGATGATGTCATTGACCCCAAAGGCCTGATACTTATCGGCTTCACAGTCGATTCCCGCTCAGGCATAGGAAGGTTTAACAGGTACTTTATAAGCCTTGTTAACTGGATTAAGACAATGCCTGTGGAGAGCGTGCTTTTGCAGCCGGAGGTGGTTGAAAGGGTAACGCTTCTCAGGGAGAATAATTCATCATTCCTCGAAATTCTGAGGGAGCATTCAAGGCAGGACGGGAATGTAGTTATTACGGACCTCCGTTCCCTGAACAAAACCCCGATTGGAAACAGGTTCCTTGTATATACGCTTTTCCCTCAGGCCAACATTTCTTTACGCATACAATGGGGGCCGGAGAAGAAATTTGTCGCTGTAACGCTCGGGCATAATATCTTTAACAGGACAAGCAGGGCTGACTGCGGCAAGATGTGCGGTGATTTCGGCGGTGGCGGACATTTCGGAGCAGCGGCCTGTACGCTAAAGCCTGAAAAGGCAGAACAGCAGATTAGAGAGATAGTAGAGAGGTTGAAGAAGGAAGGGTGACATTTTATTCCCTCTTTTTTAATGATAAATTTACGTTAAATAGTTGAGCTTACTTTTGATTTTATGCTCCAATATTTCCAATAAGGTATTGCCTCGATCAAAAAGTTCTCCCTCTCGAATTTTGTTTCAGTGTCAAGGGTGACAAGCAGTGCCTTATTGAGCTTGTTCCTCTCAAGGAACTTGAAGAGCGTCTTAACATCATCCCTGCCAATCTTTTCCTTTATCTTTATCTCCACGGGCAGCACGACCTTATCGTGCGCATGGATGATGTCGATCTCCTCTTTCTGCGGGGTCTTAAGGAAAAACTTCGCATCAAGGCTATTAACAAAATACTGCTCCAGAACAGCCGGCAGTTCAGCCTGCGGATTCAGAGCCAGCGTGAAGGCCGTGTTGCAGGAATAAAGTCTCTTTACCTTCTTCTCGCTGGTAAGGAGGTTTTTCGAATAGTTGTAGAGCTTCTGCAGAAACAGGGCATATTCAAGGTATGAGATATAACTCGCAATCGTCCGCTGATCCACATTAAGGTC
>JBFLXP010000569.1:0-1799 GCA_040757315.1 Nitrospirota bacterium | reverse complement strand
GTGTCGTTACCATAAAACATTCTGGCGGCATCGCACGATCTTGGAATACTCTCAAGCGTCTCGATGAGTATCTTTGCTTCCCCCTTTTCGACGTCGGGATTCGGTACTCTTAATGTGAGGAACACATCTTTTCCCAGTCTTTGTTTTTCAAAAAAATAACCATATTTCGTGAGGAGCTTCCTGACGACAAAGTCATCAACTTCTTTGCCCTCGCAGTCCCACATCTGTTCATCGCAGCCAAGATGTGAAAAAGTATAATACGCTTCCTGGATCTCATCGTCCCCTGACATGTCCGACGTCTCGGCAAAAAAGGGAAGGATGACATTGTCGGGATGCTGCGTCGACATAACTCTGGGAATTTTCAAGTGCATAGGATATCAATCTCCTTTCAGGGATTCAGCCGGCGTCAAAGTCAGTATCTTTGTTCAGAAACAGAGGAAGGCGATATTGCCGGCCTCAATGCCTGTAACACAGGCATTGAGCACCTTGAACAGCATCCCTGCTGATAAAGCGTTCCTTTATATCCAACAGAATCTTCTGCCTCGGCTTTCCCCATTTAGGTGCGATGAGGATATCATCCGGCGCCATGGCGAAGAGCCTTTGTAGAACGATTTCAGGAGAAAGGCGCTCGACGAAATCTACGAGAAAGTCCAGATATTCATCATAAGTGAATGTGTCGAACGGCTTCTCCCGATACCGTTCTGCGAGAACGGTATCCTTTATTATTTGTAACTGATGTATCTTTAAAAACCCTAAGGGAATATTCGACAGCTCATCAGCCATGGCAAGCATTTCACCTCTTGTCTCTGAGGGAAAGCCCGCTATCGTGTGGACGCCGATGTGTATGCCCCGGTCTTTCGTGAGATTCACGGCATCAAGAAATGTTTTATAGTCGTGCCCTCTGAGAATGTACCGGAGAGATTTATCATAAATAGACTGCAACCCATATTCGATCAGGATAAAATGATCCTTGGCAAGTTCTTCGATCATTTCTATCTTTTCTTCGTCAATGCAGTCGGGTCGTGTCCCAATGGCAAGGCCGACCACTGAGGGCACTGAAAGGGCATCTCTATAGATCTGTTCCAACTCCGATACCGAGGCGTAGGTGTTGGAATAGGGCTGAAAGTATACGAGAAATTTTTTCGCTTTATACCTGACGGAAAGGTATCTTATTCCGTTCCGAAGCTGTTCTTTAAGAGAGGTTTCGGACCTGCATTCAGATGGTCTGAAGCTGTCATTATTACAGTATATGCATCCTGTGAGACCAACGGTACCGTCCCTGTTGGGACAGGTAAACCCCGCATCCACATTGACCTTGGAAACGACGGTGCCGTATCTCTCCCTGAGATAGCGTCCAAAGGTATTAAATCTCCAGGCCATGACTAATTATTTCTCTTTCCAATCCTGATGTCAACAGAGGCCCCCCAAATTCATCTTGACAAATATATTTGCCAAGGTTATGATTAAGTCATCTGATGGTCAGACCAATTGCTCATAGTAAACCATAACGCACATGAAAATGCAAGTTATCGAGAAGGGCACAGTAAAGACGGGGCAGCCTGTCAGGCACAGGAGGTACGGGGCGGGCACAATACTGTCATTGTTTGCTTCATACGCCTTGGTGGAATTTGACAGGCCGTTCTCGGAAAAGACGGTACCCGTGGATCAGTTGCACTATACCATTCAGGAAGAAAGAGAAAATGATCAATAAACGGTCCCTGATAGTGCCCGTGTTCTTTTTGAAGTTGTAGACATCCCTGGGGGAGGCTGAAACAGGCCTGAGAAATTCCGCATCCAAG
>JBFLXP010000568.1:0-1805 GCA_040757315.1 Nitrospirota bacterium | reverse complement strand
CGGCTTTTCCATCCGGCGAGCCTTACAACTCGCTGAAAGAAAGATCTCTGCTGATTCTCGATCTGTTCAAGATCGGCGATAAAGCCTCGTCTAAGATAGAATGGCTTTCAGGAGGCGAGGCGCAGAGGGTGAGCATAGCACGTGCCCTCGTGAATGATCCCTCTGTGATCATTGCGGATGAACCAACCGCACATCTGGATACTAAACTGTCGGCGGAATTCATGGATATACTCGGTGAAATGAAAGACAGAGGCAAGACTGTTCTTATAGCCAGCCACGATCCCATAGTATATGAATCCGGAATCGTCGATCGTGTCTTGAGCATCCGAGACGGCAGGATAACCGGTTCGGAAGAAAGAAGATGATAATACACCCCGCCGTCATCGCGCTCGTTTCGGGTTCGGTCCTTGTGAGTGTGATGTTAATGCTCGCGTCGTTCTTCGGAGTCTCCGTCATCAGACACTGGAATCTGAAGAGCGGCAGTGAACTGCAGTTGAATCTTGAAAGAAAGACCTATCTTATTTCGACGCTGGTGACCTATACGCTCTTGTTTCAGCTTGCCTCTTTCTTTCTTTTCATTTTCACAGCGGACCATCTCCACGGGCTGTTTGTCGGCGCGATGTGCGCGGCCGGAACACTGAATGTGAATGAATACGGCTATCCGGCTCTCATCCTGAAGATGACCAATTTTCTTTTGGCGGGAGTCTGGTTGATTGTCAACTACGTCGATAACAGAGGTTATGACTATCCTTTAATAAGAAAGAAATACGCCATGCTCCTTATTTTGACTCCGCTTGTTCTCTCCGAAACAGTTATTCAGGGGCTGTATTTTATCGGGCTGAAAGCCGACCTGATAACCTCGTGCTGCGGAAGCCTCTTCAGCGGCGGAGGGGAGACCGCTACTTCCGACCTGGCTTCCTTACCGAGGAATCCGCTGAAAATCGCCTTCTTCGGAAGTATTGCGGTAACGGTCATGGCAGGTATTTTTTCGTTGTGGAAAGACAGAGGCAGAGGAGTATTCTTCTCCCTCTCAAGCCTGATCACCTTCTTCATCTCGATGGCGGCGCTCGTCTCATTCCTCTCCTTATATATTTACGAGCTTCCGACCCATCATTGTCCGTTCTGCATGCTCCAGAGAGAGTATCGGCATATCGGATACATTTTTTACATAGCGCTCCTCGCAGCAGCGATTACCGGATCGAGTGTCGGGGCGCTTGCTCCTTTCAGCAGAACAGACAGTCTGAGAAACGTTATCGCCGCGACGAGGAAGAAACTCGTCATCGCGGCGCTCCTTTCATATTTATTATTTGCCGCGGCAGCCACGTACGTGATGGGTTCGTCTCCGCTTATTTTGGAAGGGTACTATACGTATAAATGTTGCGGGACAATTCGTTTGTAGGGGGTATTGCAATACGCCCCTACTGCGGTCTTCTTTTCACATTCGAGAAATGGAAAGACGCCGTGTCGGATATTTCCCCTGTTTTTACGGTGACTCTCAACGTCCAGTTTCCCTCATTTTCGATATAGAGGTCCTCAACGGAATACAGGCCGTCCGACTTTTCCCGGACGACCGGTTTGAGTAATGTGCTGTCACCGTGGGCAGTGACGACGGGCAGAAGCCCCACCCTGGCCCCGGTGACGGCGTTTTTCTTGCCGTCCGAGATGAACAGTGTCGCATAGTTTCTGCCGACAAACAGGCTTTCGCCCTCCAGTCGAAGTTCCACGGTAAATAATCCGTTTTCCGTGGCTTCCGTCAGTATGGGCGGCTTTTTAATGTCTGTGCCCGCCGCATATGCTATGCCGTA
>JBFLXP010000567.1:0-1805 GCA_040757315.1 Nitrospirota bacterium | reverse complement strand
ATCGAAAGTCATATGCGCATCGAACCAGGGAAGCAATTCTTTTGTCACCCGGAAATACCCTCTCTTAATGGTAAACTGGCTGAAGCCCTTTCCGTTGTCAAGATCGCCCGTTTCTCCGTTTTGATAAGAAAGGTACCATAAGAGACCTAACTTGAACCCCTTCAAAGCCTTCACTACCTTTTCGATATCCTTCTGGGACACCTCTTCTTCCGCTGCTGCCGCCGTCCCTGCCACAGACAGCAGGAGACAGAGGCTCACGACAACAACCCATACCTTCTTCATGCATCATCCTCCTTTTTTTGAACTATTATGACCGAAAGCCATGTGCCGTTCGTCTGGAGCCGATGGCCCCGAATAACTGGAATACTTTAACGGTGGAATGTTACAGGAATATTACGGAGAGATTAAATTTGTGTTACTTCACCTTACAGTTGCGCAAGAATTACAAGCCCGGTAAGGGGGCGGCATGAAAAGCCTTTCGCAGCGATACACCGTGGCATCGGAAGCCACATCGAAAAAACGAAATCAGGATGATATCTTCAGCGAAGTACTATTTTCTCGATACCATGCCCTAATCAAATCTCATCGCCTTGAAAGGCTTTGAAGGACGCCCTCCTTTGCCGGGGCGATAGGATTTGCTATTGTTTGCTAATCGACGGGACAGATAATCCTGACTTTCGTGCCCGAGCCTTCGGCGCTTTCGATCTCCATATCCCAACCGTGGGCAATGACGAGATGCTTGACGATAGCCAGCCCGAGTCCCGTGCCGCCAAGTTCACGTGACCTTGCCCTGTCCACACGGTAGAACCTTTCGCCGAGACGGGACAAGTGTTTCCTGGGAATGCCAAGCCCGGTGTCTTCTACGGAGATTTCAATCGCATCCCTTTTTTCTTCACTTTCCCCTTTTAACTTCTCCCTCTTAACTTCTATTGTGACTCCTCCACGCTCAGTGAACTTGATACCGTTGTCAACCAAATTAAGGAGGATCTGTATCATACGATCTCTGTCAGCTTTGATTTCCCTGCATTCGGGAGAGATTGCTCTGCGGAGGAAAAGTCCCTTTGCCTGGGCTTTTTCATTCAGAGTCGCGAATACCGCGTCAATGACTTCGTCAAGATTCAACTCAGTCTTCTCAATCTTAACGTCACCAAGCTCTATTCTTGACAGAGCGAGCAGATCACTCACGAGAGAATTGAGACGCTCGCTGTGGTTCTTGATCGTTTCGAGAAATCTCCTCGCATATTCCCGATCGTCAAGCGCCCCCTCGAGAAGGGTCTCTGCAAAGCCTTTGATCGCGGTTATGGGAGTCTTTATTTCATGAGAAACATTTGCCACGAAGTCCTTGCGTATTTCCTCAAGTTTCCTGAGCCGTGTAATGTCATGAAATGTCAGAACGACGCCGGATAATTCGCCTTTAATGGTGAAAGGAGCCGCGGTAGCCATCAGATAACGTTCTCTTGGCGCGCCTATCCCGATTTCACGGGATACCTTTTCCTTATGTTCTGCTACGTCCTCTACGACTTCGGCGAGCTCCGCCTTCCGAAGGGCTTCCGCCACGGTCTTGCCCTCGATGCTCGAGTCGAGTCCGAAAAGGCCCCTGACAGCGGCATTGCTCAGAATGATTCTTCCTTTCGTATCCGTTAACACCAGTCCTTCAGACATGGTCCTGAGAATTGCCTCAACCTTCTGTTTTTCCTCCTCACTTTGTTCGAGGCGTGTCTGCAGTTCCTGCGCCATATCGGCGATGTTCCTGCCGATATCGCCGAGTTCCGCGGCTTCCTTGACGAAGAGCCTCTTCCTGAAAT
>JBFLXP010000566.1:0-1817 GCA_040757315.1 Nitrospirota bacterium | reverse complement strand
CGTTAACAAAAGTGACGTATTTATCATAATGGGTGGAAGCGGTTGCGGCAAGAGCACTCTCCTGAAAGTGCTCGTCGGTCTTCTCCAGCCTTTACAGGGGCAAGTTTTTTATGACGGTGTCAATTTCTGGGAAGCCGAACCACAGTACAGGGATCACATTATGCAAAGGTTCGGTATTCTTTACCAGAGCGGGGCGCTGTGGAGTTCCATGACATTGGCGGAAAATGTGGCGTTGCCGCTTGAACAATACACGACCCTGAGCAAGAACAAGATTAGTGAACTGGTGTCCTTAAAACTCGCGATGGTTGGACTTGGCGGCTTTGAGGAATTCTATCCTTCAGAAATCAGCGGCGGCATGAAAAAGAGAGCGGGCCTTGCGAGGGCTATGGCGCTTGATCCCGATATTCTTTTTTTCGATGAACCGTCCGCCGGTCTCGATCCGGTAAGCGCCCGTTTGCTCGACGATCTTATCCTAGAACTGAGCGGCAGTCTCGGGACAACTGTTGTAGTGGTAACCCATGAGCTCCCGAGTATATTTGCGATAGGCACCAACTCTGTTTTCCTCGACGCCGAGACTAAAACTATGATCGCGTCCGGAAATCCAAAAATACTGCTTGTGGAATCAAAAGATCCGAAGGTCATCAGATTCTTAACAAGAGGAGAAAAAGGTGAGAGAGGAGAGGAATTATGAGCAAACCGGCTAATAAGACACTCATAGGTGCGTTTGTGGTTGGGGCGATCGTCCTGCTTGTCGCAGCCGTGTTGATTTTTGGCGGGGGCAAGTTTTTCAAGAAAACACAAAAGGTGGTCATGTTCTTCGATGGGTCGATAAAGGGCCTCAACATCGGCTCGCCTGTCATGTTCAAAGGTGTAAAAATAGGATCAGTAACTGACGTCAACCTGATTCTGAATGCCCAAGACCTGTCCCTCCGGACCCCTGTTGTTGCAGAATTAGATCCGCAACGGTGGACCCTCGTCGGAGGTAAGCGCGGCGATGTGAAGCGGCTCCAATTGTTGATCGACCGCGGGCTAAGAGCACAGCTTCAAATGCAGAGCTTCGTCACAGGCCAGCTCATGATCGCTCTTGATTTTTTCCCTGACAAGTCCGCGCGCTATGTGGGACTTGTGAAGGAATATCCGGAGATCCCGACTGTGCCGACATCGATCGAAGAACTTGCAAAAACGATCCAGGATCTCCCGTTAAAAGAGATCGTTACAAACCTTAACAGCGCCATCGACGGCATACAGAAGATCGTCAATTCACCGGATACGAAAGAAAGCGTTAAATCGATACACCTGACCTTAAAGGAAGTCCGCGCGCTTGTCACCACCATCAACGAAAAGATCGACCCGCTGATGGCAAATTTGAGTGCCTTAACCGAGGACGCCGGTGAGTCTCTCAAGCAGGCGAAAAACACCGTATCCGTGCTGGAGCAAGATGCGAAAGAGCTCGTTTCAACAACAAAGAAGACCCTGGAGTCCGTGCAGTACACACTCAAGCAGTCGGAGAAAACGCTTAACACTTTCTCGGACGACTCCCGGCTTGTCTACGAAATGAATAAGACCATGAAGGAAATGTCTTCCGCTGCCAGATCCGTGCGTCAGTTGTCTGATTATCTTGAGAGGCATCCCGAAGCCATATTGAAAGGCAAACCAAAACAGGAAGGAGTCTCGAGATGAAGAGATATGCGATATCACGCCTGTCCCAACGTTGAATTGGTAAAACCGTATAACATGCTGATAATAGTTATTTTAGGAGACATTTTAGCATTTTTCGATTTGAATTTAAAATTTCATAAAAGCCATACTCCCGCACC
>JBFLXP010000565.1:0-1823 GCA_040757315.1 Nitrospirota bacterium | reverse complement strand
AGAAGAGCGGATCCAGTTTCACCTCCTTCACAGGCGCGATCATGCGAAATTGCGCCAACAGATGATCTGTGCGTATGAAAAAAAGTCAGTGCCGCTGGAAGCACAAGCCAAGGGGTTTGAAGTGGAGGATGGGAAATATATCATCGTCGATCCGGCGGAACTCGAACAAACCGCTCCCGAAAGCACCCGGATGATCGAAGTCCACGAATTCGTCAAGACCGGACAAATCGATCCCCTCTTCCTTGAGCGCGTCTACTACCTTGAGCCGGATATTCCTTTAAAAGGATATAACGCGCTCGTCGGGGCCTTGCAGACAAGCGGAAAGATCCTTCGCCTGAATACGCTGCGGTATGCCGACGAAGTGATTTCGGTAAAATCTCTTGAGCTGGAGAAGATTCCTTTGTCTGAAAAAGAACTGAAAATCGGGAGTGATTTGATCAATCAATTAGCCGCTCCTTTTCAGCCGCAGAAATTCGAGAATGAGCATCAGAAGAAGCTCCAGAATTTGATCGATAAGAAAGCCCGCGGAGAAAAAATCGCGATCCTGCGCCCCAAGCGTCTGAAACCCACAGCGCCGGATAAGCTGCTTCAGGCCCTTGAAGCGAGTCTGAAGAAGGTTGCCTGAATTGAAAACCCGCGATCCTGTCCGGGCCCCGTCAAAGCCGTCTTCAAACCGGGGGACTGAAGTGGCTCCTCAGGGAATATGGAGCGGGACCATCAGTTTCAGCCTAGTGGCGATTCCCGTGCAGCTGGTCAAGGCCGTCGAGACCGGCCGTGTCTCTTTTCGCATGCTCCACAGCAAGGATTACTCGCCCCTCCAGAGAAGAATGTTTTGTCCGGAAGAAGAAAAGATAGTCCCCCCGGACGAGATCATCAGGGGATACGAAATCGGACCCGACAAATACATACTGATAACGGACGAGGAACTGGAATCCGTGTCGCCCGAAAGGAGCCGCACGATCGAGATCATCGAGTTCATCGATATGAAGGAAGTGGATCCGATCCATTATGATCACCCGTATTATCTCGTCCCTTCGAAAGGGGGCGAAAAAGCCTATCGGCTGCTGGCCGAGGTGATGCATCAGACAAACAAGGCCGGGCTCGCAAAATTCGTGCTGGGGGAGCGTGAGTATCTCGTGGCGGTCAAAAGCGAGGAAGGAGCGCTGGCTCTGATCACCCTTCATTACAGCAACGAAGTACTTCCCGATGAAGACATCTCACCGAAGGATGGCAAGATCGAAGACGATGAGAAGAGCCGTATAAGACAAAACATCAGGGAAATGATGGCAGACTTTAACCCGGAAAAATATGCAGACCGGCGCCGAAAAAAGATCATGGATCTCCTGAAGAAGAAGGCGAAAGAAAAAGCTCCGGTGGAGGCCCCTCAAGTCGAGGAAGAAGAGGGAGAGGGTACGGCCGATCTGGTCGCCGCGCTCAAGGAGAGCATGCGCAAAGTGAAAAAGAACCGGTGAGTCGAAAAGTCGTCGAGATCGCCGGGAGAAGACTCTCTTTATCGAACCTTGAAAAGGATCTCTATCCCTCCTATGGTTTCACGAAGGCCCACATACTGGAATACTACCGCCGCATTTCAAAATTCATCCTGCCCCATTTAAAAGACCGGGCATTGACGTTAAAGCGCTATCCCGAAGGGGTAGACAAGGATTTCTTTTTTGAGAAGCGCTGTCCTTCTCACCGTCCGGAATGGGTGAAAACGGCGGAGGTCCGGCGGGATGATGGAGAGCGGATGACCGTCTGCCTGGCCAACGACCTGGAAACGCTCATGTGGGTGGAGAACCTTGCGTCTCTTGAACTCCATGTGCCCC
>JBFLXP010000564.1:0-1825 GCA_040757315.1 Nitrospirota bacterium | reverse complement strand
GAAGATACGTTGAGGGTCTATCCAGTACTGGTTGCTTATCCCAAAGTTTCGGCGAACCTTGCTGAACTCCGGCAGGTCGAGGTCGCTGTTGAGGTAGTCCCGCACTATGCGCAGAGAATATTCCTTGTGGACAGCGCAGTATTTCCTGAAATCGTCATCCGTAGGGAATTCCTTCATCGGATGGAACAACTCCGTAAAAAGAAGCCCCTTGCCGCAGTTCTTGACCCGCAGTGGACAGTCTTGAAGGCAACTGGTGTATTCGACAGGGATATCGTTGAAAGTGACCCTGCCGACCTCTCTGTGAGGTTTGAGCAGGAGTTTGGATATCCAGGTAATGTATGATGTCGAAAGCCGGGAGTGCATGAAGAATTCATAAATGTCGCCATAGACCTCGGGATCTATTTCGGTTGGCACCAGCGTAAAGGTGAAGCCATCGAGAATGTTTATGTGGCGCAGGACCTTCTCAGTATCGCGAGGCTCGAAGAGGACGAGCGCATGACACGCCGTGACGCATCCTTGAAGCATGTAGAGACGGTCGAGGAAATCCACACCGTACCTGTCGAAGATGTAGTGAGGCGTTGTTACAGCCTTCGAGGTGGGTGCCGCTATTTCCTGAAGATAGCGATATTGAATAGTATTGTTGTTAAGACCGATCGTTATCACGCGCGAACCTCCCTGTGGTCCCTTCCGAGAAGAATCCCGAAGATTTTCTTGTACACCTCGCAATAATAGTCGACGCCGGTTTCAGAGCGCGAGGTGAAGTATGGGCATCCCCCCATGCAAAGAGTGTAATAGGAGCATTCGAGGCACGTCCCGGCGCGGCTTCTGATGAAGAACTCAGCGACGTATTTTCTGTTGAGCTCAAAGAGGCTCTTGTCTTCCGACAGGAATTCCTCGATCCTGATATGAGGGACATCGAAACCCAGGCTGTACATTATGAAACATGACGTCACAATGCCGTCGTGTGAAAAGTATGTGCCCTTGTCAAAACAGTCGTACCCCCTCCATCCCACCGCAGACTTATAATCGCCGCCGAAGGCGTGGGATTTATGGAAGAATCCTATTTCGGGTCCGTCGAGTGCGACCTGGAGGTCCAGGAGATCGTCAATTAGCCTGAGATATGTGGCGGGAGGGATCAATCTTCTCGAGTAGAGAAACCCCACATGAAACATCTCCGCGCCAATATCCAGGGCCTGCTCATAATACTGTGCGACCTTCCCGGGGGTATCGCCGACCATCGGGGTATATGAGACGTGTTTCTTGGGGGAGAGTTTCGTCAAATTGGCCAAGGCGAGTTCGGAGTTGAAGGCGGTTTGTGCCCTTCGATATGAGTCGATGCTGAACATCAGGGCGTGAAACCGATTGAGGATATCGATCCAGTCGTTATCGAGTTGTATTTGATATGTAGAGTACAGTAGATTCCTCGTGCCCGGGTCCTCGAAACACTCAAGAGATACTATCCCCCTAAGATATCCTCGTCCGAGAATAAGAGGTTCACCTCCCCCCCAGTTTATGTCCTGGGTCCTGTCAAACGACAGTATCTTGGCCGTGATTGCTTTTACGGTATCCAAGTCGAGGGATTTTACGGCCTTTCTGTCCATGAAGCAGTGTCCGCACCTTATCATGCAGTCATTGGTGACGACTATGTTGTAGGCGGAGTTATCACGCACGGGTTAAACTATTCCTCCCTCTGACAAAGGAAAATATCTTTTTATATGAAGCGCAATAGGGGTCTTTTCCCTTATAGTCGCCTTTATGAAAATAGGCGGCGGCAAGGCAGCCTCCCCTGCAGAGCCGCCAACAGTCCTCGTCGCATTCGAGGGCC
>JBFLXP010000563.1:0-1825 GCA_040757315.1 Nitrospirota bacterium | reverse complement strand
CCGGCAACCATGGGGCCTCCTTTCAAGGGAAAGAGAAGCCATGATATTTATAACAAAACCGTCAGGAAGTCCCGAGTTTTTTCACCCGGGGCATGGATGTTGAGCACCCGGCAACGCCGTATGAGCCAAAAATGTTGCCGCGAAGGCCATTTTTCACGGGACACGCCCTCATTTATTTTGTATGTTAGTCTCCATGACAAGGAGACAGTTCCAGAGACAACACGAGAGGGACCGACAGTGGCTCTTCAAAACAAGGGTGCGGAAGCATTTGAACGCGGATGCACTCAATGGAGCCGTTCGGGAAACCTTCGAGCAAGTTCCTGAGCCAGGCAATGGCGAATACCCCATCCCCCTGACGGATTGCCTCATGTCCGGCTATGCCATGTTTTCTCTCAAGGATTCCAGCCTCCTTGCCTTTGATCGCCGAAGAATCGCCGAACAGCACAATCTGGAGTCCATCTTCGGTATTAAACAGGCTCCCTGTGACACCCAGATGCGCACGCGCCTCGACCCGGTTGAGCCGGATTCATTGCGCCCCGCCTATAAGGAAGTCTTCCGCAGAGCTCAGCGAGGCAAGCTCTTGGAAGAGATGGTCTTCATGGAAGGTTGCGTTCTCATCTCCGGCGACGGTACGACTTACTTTATGTCCGACAAGCTTTCCTCCCCCGCCTGTCTCACGAAAGTATGCTCAAAGACAGGTAAAATCACCTATAGCCTCCAAACCTATGCGGCCGTCATCGTGCACCCGGACCGCAAGGAAGTCATCCCTCTGCCTCCAGAGCCGATCTTTAACTCCGACGGTGACAACAAGAATGACTGCGAGCGCAACGCCTGCAGAAGATGGCTCGAAAAATTCAGGAAAGATCACCCTCATTTGAAGGTCATCATTACCGAAGACGGCCTCAGCCCCAATGCTCCTCATATCAGGGACCTCATCGAGCATCGATGCCACTTTATTTTGGGGCTCAAGGAAGGAGATCACGCATACCTTTCCTCATGTCTCGACGCCGCCGTTGAAAAAGGCGAGGCCGTCGAACACGATATGCAGGATCCAGAAGATCCCACGATCCGCCATTTCTTTCGGTTTGCGAACCGTATCCCCATCAACGCGTCCAATAAGGACCTCCTGGTCAATGTTCTGGAATACTGGGAAGAAGGCCCAAAGGGCACGCAACACTTCTGCTGGGTTACGGATTTCACCATCACTCTGGAAAACGCATACTCCATCATGCGAGGAGGCCGTGCTCGGTGGAAGGTGGAAAACGAGACTTTCAACACACTGAAGAACCAGGGGTACCATTACGAGCATAACTACGGTCTCGGCGAGAAAAACCTCAGCCGGGTATTTGTGATGCTCATGTTCTTGGCCTTCCTGGTCGACCAGGTTCAGCAGTTGTGTTGTCCCCTCTTCAATGCAGCATGGAAAACATCAGGTCCCAAAAGAGAGCTCTGGGAAAATATGCGCTCCATATTCCGCTATGTCCCCGTTGAATCCATGGAAATGCTCTACCGAATCATAATTGCCGGCCCTCAAAAGCTTCGCCCGGTGTTTCCTCACGACACGTCCTAACCTGTCTCCCTTATCTTATCGTTCTTAGTTCTTAGCCTCCGGGTGAGCCCTTTTCATCGGTAATACTGCCCCCCATGGACTCCTATTGCCTTCGTTCGGCGATCAGCGACCTCTTTCTCGGAAAAAGCGTCAAGCTGAGCTAATAATCGGCCCATAATCCTCGAGCTTACCGCTACCCGATGCTCCGTACGCACAAATCAGCCTCAAAGTCGCCCGCACTGGTGCCCCAGCGGGAATTGCTGTCTTGTCGTCACC
>JBFLXP010000562.1:0-1826 GCA_040757315.1 Nitrospirota bacterium | reverse complement strand
TAGGAGGAGCGAAGCGACGCGGCAATCTCAGTTCGTGACCCCTTACGCGTAACGCGTTACGAGTTACGCTTTATGAACTCCACCACCGCCTTCTGGCAGTTATCCGCAGCAAGCCCGATATTCCACTTTTCCCTGTCCCTGTCTTCAACGACATTGCTTATCCCTCTGATCTCGACCAATGGGGTTCCATAGAGGGTGCAGATGTGCGCCACTGAAGCGCCTTCCATGTTCTCGCAGATGGCTCCGAATCTCCTTTCGAGTGCAACGGCCCTTTTTCTCGTGCCCGTACAGGTGGAAACGGTGACAAAGGTTCCTGATTTTATCTTAAAATCCCCCCACCCCCCCTTTACCAAAGGGGGGCAAGGGGGGATTGCTTCCTTAACCTTTTCAAGAAGCTTCTCATCAAGCGGGAATTCATTGAAATATTGCCTTCTGCCTTTTTTCAGCAGGGGGATGCCCATGAATTCGGTTCCCCGGAATCCCTGTCGGACGAGAACCCCTTCATCCCCGTATACCTCCTTTTCAGCGACAGCAATGTCCCCGACCTTTAGGCCGGAGGAAGGATAAGCGCCGCCCACGCCGAAGAGGATGATCATGTCAGGGGAAAATCGTTCCATGAGGAGCGTTGCAGCATGGGCCGCGTTGGCCTGCCCTTATACACAGGCTTTCCGGCCAAGACCGATCTTTTCTTCAGTTGCCTGATGAATAGCTTACCCTCTTGAGGGACGGATGAGAGAAGAGCGATCATGATTCTGGGAGGGACAAATCCGAAACAAATTCAAATTTACAAAGGTTCAAAATACTAAACAAGAAACACACGCTATTCCATCTTCCGCACGATTGCTCCAAAAATGTTCATCAACTCTTCAGCCTCTCGCACCAACATATTTCTTTCCTTTTCCAGCTCTGGTTCTTCTCGTGGATCTAACAGCTTTAGCCAATATCTGCTTTCTTTTGCCTCTTTGCGACATATCTTAATCCGCATGACAAAATCTTTTTTGCTCAGCGCTTCATTTGCCTCAATATAGTTTGCACCCACGGAACCGGAAGCCCTGATAAGCTGTTTCCCATCTTCGATGGTTTCTATGGTCTTACGCAATCCCCTTACAAAGGTTCTCACCTCTCTTGCGAAGGTGAAAGTTCGATCCTCAAGGTCATATTGTTTCGGATCTTGCGCCCTTTTCCTTTCCATTTGTTTGGAATTTCGGATTTCGATATTCGGATTTATTCTCTGAGTTGTCCGCTTCCCAGGACGATGAACTTTGTGCAGGTCAGCTCTTCAAGTCCCATGGGACCCCGCGCGTGGATCTTATCAGTGGATATGCCGATCTCTGCGCCAAGGCCGAACTGATAGCCGTCATTGAGCCTTGTGGAGGCATTCACAAACACCGCCGAGGAATCCACCTCCCGCAGAAACCTCATGGCCCTGTCGTAGTTCATGGTGACGATGGAATCGGAATGGGCAGAGCCGTATTTGGCGATATGCTCCATGGCCTCTTCCATATCTTTGACGACCTTTACGTTCAGAATCAGGTCGAGATATTCCTGGTAGTAATCTTCTTCCTTCACCTCGGTGACGGCGGGACAGATGGAGAGCGTCTTCGGGCATCCCCGCAACGCTACCCCCGCCTCTTCAAACCGCTTCAGCATCGCCGGCAAAAAACCCTCTGCGATCGCCTCATCAACAAGCATCGTCTCCATGGCATTGCAGGTCCCAGGCCTCTGAACCTTCGCATTAAAACAGATCTCTTCCGCCATGATTAAATCGGCATCTCTGTCCACAAATACATGACAGACCCCTTTATAATGCTTCAGTACCGGAATGC
>JBFLXP010000561.1:0-1830 GCA_040757315.1 Nitrospirota bacterium | reverse complement strand
ATAGAAAAGGGCGAATGAGCGAGCAAGAAGAGCGGACGATTGACGGCTATATTATCAATCTTCGCCGCCTGTAGCCGACAGCGATGAAGTCACGCTCTTCCCGCTCTTTTATCTTCTTTAATCCTAGGCTGAGCAGAATTTCTTTTTCTTCACGGCTCCTTTTGGTCGTCTTCTTGTAGCGTTTCAGTCCTAGGGCGTCCCTTTGGACGAGAATTTCCACGGGTGATGCTTCCTCATATGACTTAATTCTCTTTTTCACTGTTTCTCTTCTCGGTTCTTCACTTTGGTGAGGAATGTGCAGGGAAAAGAGGGACCCTAACGTTGATCATCTCCCCATGATCAGCCTGACTTCATCTATATCTATCGCAACTAATGTAATCAGCAGCAGGGGATGTCCGGAACTCTTCCTGGGATAAACCCTGCGGCGCACAGGTATGAAAAGCCCTCCGAAATTCTTGTGATTCCAACTGTAGTGAGCGGCTTTTGCCCATGTGCCGAAAACCTCTGCGGTGTAGTCATGACGGAAGAGAAGGTAATCGGAGTCGAAATAGAAAACTTGCTCCTTACAATGGGTCGGCATATCATCAGGGAAAACCGCATGCAGCCTCCGGAGCACTTTTCCATTCTCCTCCCAGGGTTCTATTTCTTTTACCTTAATGTCGGGGACGGCAAGCAAAAAGGGAAGGTTCAGATAGTTCCAAAGCGCATACCCGCCGAAGTAGAGCGCGTCGAGATCATCCCAATAGAATTTTCTCCGTAGCCTCTTGAACATTCTGCGGGGATTTTTCCGTTCACCGATGATTTGACCGCTGTGGTCAAGTATCTTGACAGTGTCGCCCTCGAACACCCCTTTTTGATCTCCCGATGGATACGGGATAACGATAGTCCGGGGCTCTGTCGTGGATATAGATGCTCTGTAAGACTTGAACGCGGCGGGCTGAAATCGAAGCGGAAGCGCGATCCCGCCGGACCGCGCCCGTATGTCGAACTCAAACATCGAAAGCCACTTCTCAAGGCCGCCGTGAGCCTGAATGGCTTTTCTAAGCAACTCACAGCATTTTTCTGAATCCTCTTTTTTTGGTATCTTCACTGCTTATCGTCGTTTTTCCCTAACCCAGGTTATTCGTAAACGCATGATGAAGAAGAGTAGATGCGGCATCATCGCTCATTCTCGGCCCCGATAAGAATCGGAACCTCCGAGGTATCCCGATAAGAATCGGGATAAAGCCGCTCCAATGCCGCATCTACTCTTCTCAAGTGAAATATTCATGAATAATCTGGGCTGAAGACATCTTAATTATCCGTTTGCTCGTTTAGTGCCGCTCAGAGCCGGAAATCCACAGGGTTGAGTTTGGCCGACATTACCAAATATGCATTCCTGTACAGCTTTTCTCAGGTCATTTGAGAAATGTGTGTTTCAATTTTTTTTCTCCGGAAAGGAATTTAACCACATCTTCAGGCGTCAGCGGATGACTGATGACATTCCCCTGTACTTCATCGCATTTCAGAGAACGAAGGAGTGATATCTGATCTCTTTGTTCCACACCTTCAGCGATTACCTTCATCTTCAGGGAGTGGGCTAACGCGATAATTGCCCGGGCAATAACTTCATCCGTCGGGTGAAACGCGAGGGTGGAGATGAAGGGCTCGACAATTTTCACTTTGCTGATGGGGAAATACTTTAAGTAACTGAGGGACGAGTATCCTGTACCGAAATCATCAATCGAGATACTCACCCCCAAGCCTCTTAATACTTTCAATGCCTTTATGCTTCGTTCCAGATTCTTCATGAAGATGCTCTCCGTCAATTCAATTTCGAGAAATTTTGGT
>JBFLXP010000560.1:0-1835 GCA_040757315.1 Nitrospirota bacterium | reverse complement strand
CGGTGCCGGGGGGATTGTTTTCAAAAACCACCGGGAGACTCAGAAGCCTCCTGAACCCTGAGATGCAGAGATACTTCCCATGGGCGGGGCTGAGGCACGATGTTCATAAAAAACTGCAGGCGCATAACCCCGATGCGATTTTCGCGTATCACTTTGACGCTCTAAGTACAGTGTATGATACGAATATCGCTCCTGTTATGGCAGGCGTTGGCGATCTATGGCACTTACCGGCTTATTTCAGGTGGAAGATACAGCCTCCTTCCGCAAAAAAATATCTGATAGACGGGACATATCAACTGGCATATCAAATAATTTCGAAAAAACTGATGACCGAAATGCTTAAACCATGCAAAAGAAAAGGGGCGTTCGCCGCCCACTATGCTGAATGGTTCAGAAGGCATTGCTTTACAGACACAATTTATCTGCGAACGCCTGTTCATGATTCTTCCGGCCCCGACTGGAAAGAATCGCGTAAAAAAAACAAAAGATCCGGAAAATTCAAGATACTCATGATTGGAGACCTGGCCACAACATCAACATCCACCGGGATAAGGGAATTTGTATTTGAAACATTGCCGATACTAAGGAATGAGTTAGGGGAGAACGGGTTTGAAGTACATCTAGTCGGGGGAGGGGCCCCGTCTGATGGAATATTGCCGCACCTGAATCATGGTTACATAAAACTGAGAGGCAAGGTGACCCCGCCTGACCATGAATTTTTGTCCTCAGATCTATTGCTGGTTCCGACTCCTATTACGCTTGGCATCAGAGTGCGCATTGTTACGGCATTTTCATTTGGATGTCCGGTTGTCGCCCATACTGCCAATGCTGCAGGGATACCGGAATTAATGCATGATCATAATGCATTATTGGCTGGATCGGGTCAGGGGCTTACGAACGAAGTGGTCCGTATGTTGAGGGACAATCAGTTAAAGGACAGACTTGAAGAAGGCGGCAGGTCGACCTTTGAGAAATATTTCTCGGAAAAGGTCGCAGCCGGATACATCGTAAAGGAAATGGAGAATATGATCGCTGAGAATACAGGAGTAAGTAATAAGTGATTGTGTTGGCCGTCATTCCTGCGCGCGGCGGTTCGAAATCGGTCCCGCTTAAGAATATAAAGGAACTCTGCGGCAAGCCGCTTCTGGCATATTCCATAGAATCCGCATTGCGGGCCGGATCGGTTGATAAGGTAGTGGTTTCTACTGACCATCCCCAGATTGCCAAGGTTGCAAAACAATACGGCGCTGAAGTTATTATAAGACCGCCTGAACTTGCGACGGATGAAGCGCCCACAGAATGGGCATTGCTTCATGTTCTTGATGAGTTGAAACAAAATGATGACTATGAGCCCGATGTTATTCTGACTCTTGAACCAACGTCTCCCTTTCGAACTCTTGAGACAATAGGCCGTTGTATTGCAGCATTTAATACTACTGATTCCGATTCTGTTATAGGGGTGCTTGAAACCAGAAGCTGCTACGGGAGAATTATTAACGGAAGGTTTGAGTTCCTGTTCCCGGGTCAATCTCGCAGGAGGCAGGACAGGCAACCTTTATATAAAGAAAGCAGTACAATATACGGTACAAGAACGGGAACATTAAAACGGAATAAGTCTGTACTGGGAGATAAATTATACCCGTTGTTAATTCCTGAAGAGGAAGCTATAGACATTAATACCCATTTTGACTTCAGGATGGCGGAAATTTATATGCAACTCAAAATAAATTGACGGGAGGTTTTGTTGTATGGTCGAACCTGTACAAATAAAGAGCAGATACATTGGTCCGGGATATCCTCCCTTTGTGATTGCTGAAGCCTGCATTAATCACGAG
>JBFLXP010000559.1:0-1840 GCA_040757315.1 Nitrospirota bacterium | reverse complement strand
TAGCCTTCTCCAAAGAATTTCTTTTCAACCAATCTGACAGCACGCCGGGCCTTTCCTGAGGCGTCTTGCGTTCATAGAACTCCTCAAGAACTTCGCGAAGCTCAGTGGCGTTTGCCAGCAGCTTAAGTGTTCCTTCCCGAGCCACCGAAATAGTGCCCCGCTCTTCCGAAAGAACGATACATAGGGCATCGCATCGTTCCGAAATTCCAAGGGCCGCGGTATGCCTGAGACCAAGGTTTCCCAATTGATGAGTGTTGAGGGAGAGGGGTAAATGACATCCGAATTGCGAAACAAATCCTTGATCGATTATCACGGCTCCATCGTGACCCAGAGAGTGAGGATCAAAAATGCTCTCCAAGAGGGGTTGGCTTACCATGCCATTCAAACGGATACATCCTTCCAGGTGCCTTTCTAAGGGCTCTTCGCCTGAAATTACGAATAAGGCTCCGATACGTTTGCGGGCAAGATTAGCGCAAGCCTGGGCTATTATTTCCACAACTTGGTAATGAGAAGGCACAATTAGCTTTTTCCGTAAACGACCCCACACTGCCAGTCTTTCAAAGAATCGGCGAAGCTCTTCCTGAAAAATAACAACCAGGGCGATAAGAAGGATAGCGAAAAATCCCTGCAGGACTTCCACCGTCAGGTACAAATGAAGAACATTGGACAGTGTATAGACTGCACCGAGGAGAATAATCCCGATCAACACAAAACGAGAGGCTGTCTTTTTGAACCAGACCAGAAGCGCATAGATCAGGATACCGACGATCGCTATGTCGAAAAAGTCCTGTATCCTAAATGCGTGGAGAATGGTTCCAAAGCCGTTGAACATGATGATTTTCTCAATGGACGTTCCCGGTCGCTGCCGGGCAGTTTTTATTGTATATCAACGACGTCAGTGTCGTCGAATATCCAGGAGCTTGATTATTATTCCACATTAATAACGAGATTGAAGGTTCCGAAGGGATTGGGAACTACTTCCACGTCAGGAATATCTTCGGCCCACGCGCCATCCACAAAAAACCTGTATTCATATCGGCCTGAGAATAATTTGATCTTCACTTTCCACATCCCGTCTTTGCTCTTTTTCATTGGAAGCGCCTTTATGTCCCAATCGTTGAATTCACCGGCCACAGAGACATTTTCTGCTTCAGGTGCATACAACTTAATTTCAATCTTCTGTTCCTTCTGTGATTCCTTTTTTGGCTTCTTGGCTGGTTTCTTGACCTTCTTTTCAACTTTTTTCTCTTTTTCTTTGCCGTTCAACTTTTTTACCTCCTTGTAATTGTCATGTCGGAATGTACGAATCCGTCTTGATGGCGAAAATTGCTTTGCTTAAAATCTTCTTTCCTGATCCCGTATTTTTTCATTAATTTGTTCAACTGACGCGCCGAGATACCAGCCCTCTTCGCGGTGTTGCTTATTCGACCTTTGTAAAGCGCCAGCACTTCTTTGAGATACTGCCGCTCCACGCTGGCGATATTCCGGCGTCTCGCCTCTGCAAGGGTAAGAGATGAATTCAACATGACTTGGGCCTGAAGAGTCTCAGGTGCAAACAATTCACCTGGAAAGCTTTCAGGTGTGAGCATGGACGATGATTCGAGAATGAACGCGCGCTCGATAAGATTTTCAAGTTCCCTGATGTTACCAGGCCAGTAGTAGCGACCTAACGCTCCCATGACTTCGGGATGAACACTGTGAATTTCTTTGGCATTAAACTTGTTCAGCCTCTTTAGAAACACTTGAACCAACGAAGGAATATCCTCTTTCCGTTCCCTGAGCGGCGGTACTTCTACTGGGAAAACACTGAGCCTGTAGTATAGGTCCTTTCTAAAATGAC
>JBFLXP010000558.1:0-1846 GCA_040757315.1 Nitrospirota bacterium | reverse complement strand
CACCGAAATCTCAAATCTCAAATCCGAAATCTCAAATCTCGGTGCTCCGCACCAATCCGTTCGACTTGCATGTGTTAGGCACGCCGCCAGCGTTCGTTCTGAGCCAGGATCAAACTCTCAAAATTAATTTGATTAACTGACTAGGGTATGCTACGCACTTTTTTAGGTTTTTCAAAGAACAAGCACGAGAAGTTATCTTAGCTAAATAATCGTACTTTGTCAATAGGATTTTTCGATATTCTCGCTGATTCTCGCTGCGGACAAAAAAGATTATACCAGCATCATCCGCAAAAGGGAATAAGAAACCGCTTCCACATGCCAGTGCCGACAAAGATTGAGACAAACTTAATTGATCGATCAACCGGGTGCTACTCTCCGAGCCGTGAATAATGCGACAAACTGAGTAATTGAAGACAGGGGGCGGAACTCTGCTGTTGCTTTGACAGGGAAGCAGCCCATCTTTTATACTTCTGTCAACATCGTAAAAGGAGGTCTGATCCATGGATTTCGGACTGAAAAACAGACTTTCGCGCATCATCAACCCAAAGACAGGGAAGACGGTTATGCTCGCAGTCGATCACGGATATTTCCAGGGACCAACAACCGGCTTGAGAGATTTGAAGAAAACCGTGGCGCCGCTTACGTCTCTCGCGGATTGTCTCTTCATAACACGTGGAATGGTCAGAACCTCTATCGATCCGAGGAGCGATGTCTCGATCTGTCTCAGAGTCTCCGGCGGTCCGAGCATCCTCGGGGAGCTGTCCAATGAAGACTTGACAACATCCGTCGAAGAGGCTCTGAGGCTGAACGCATCCGGGGTCGGAATGTCCATCTTCGTCGGTGCCAAGAATGAAGACCGTACGATAGTAAACCTCGGAAGACTCGTGAACGAGGCGGAGAGATACGGTATGCCGGTGCTGGCGGTCACTGCTGTCGGAAAGGAGATGGGAAGGGACTCCCGCTACCTCGGCCTCGCCTGCAGGATTGCTGCAGAAATAGGAGTCCATTTCGTGAAGACCTATTATTGTGAAGAGTTTTATAAGGTCGTCGAGGGATGCCCGGTGCCGATCGTTATGGCCGGCGGGAAAAAAATCCCTGAGAGAGATGCATTGCAGATGACCGCTGATGCAATCAAGGAAGGCGCTTCCGGCGTTGATATGGGAAGAAACATCTTTCAGAGCGACAATCCGGTCGGCATGATTAAGGCAGTAAAAGCGATAGTGCATAGAGGCGCCACCGTCGAAGAAGCTTACGAGCTATATTCGAAGAATAAATAATGAATGGAGCCAAGGATTCGAGGGGTCGAGGATTCAAGGATGATGAGGTCCTTAGAAAATAAGCTTGAACCCTTGAATCCTTGAACCCTTGTCCTGCCGCTATGAAAGTCGCTGTTTATTACAGCAATGCCGATATACGCATACAAGAACGTCCCGTTCCCGCAATTTCCTCTCCCGAGATTCTGGTAAGAATGAAGGCTTCGGGAATTTGTGGCACCGATATCATGGAATGGTATCGGATGGAAAAGGCGCCCCGTGTTCTCGGCCACGAGATGGCGGGTGAGGTCGTCAAGGTTGGGGATGCCGTGCACGCATTCAAGAAAGGGGACAGAGTATTCGTTTCGCACCATGTGCCCTGTTATGCCTGCCGCTACTGCCTTTCCGGGAAATATACTGCCTGCGGACAACTCCATGCCGGGAACTATGATCCGGGAGGATTCTCTGAATTCATCCGGATTCCTGAGGAAAACGTGAAACATGGAACGTTCCTACTGCCTGAGTCGATGACATATGAAGAAGCGACTATGATCGAGCCCCTCGGCTGCGCTATTGCCGGCCAGAGACAACTG
>JBFLXP010000557.1:0-1850 GCA_040757315.1 Nitrospirota bacterium | reverse complement strand
ACACCGCAGCGGAAAAATTACTGGGAACCGCCAAAAACGATGAGATAGTCCAGATACCCGTAGACAAAATAATGCCCAACCGGTTTCAGCCGAGAAAGTACTTCAAAGAAGAGTCCCTGGCGAGTCTTGCCGAAACGATCAAGAAAGACGGAGTGCAGCAGCCGGTCACGGTAAGGAAGATTGAAGAAGAAAACTCGCCCTTTCTCTTTGAACTGATAGCAGGCGAACGGAGATTGAGGGCGTCGACAATGGCGGGACTCGAAAAGATTCCGGCGGTCATAAAGGAGAAAAGTGACAGGGAGGTGAAAAAACTCGCCCTTCTCGAAAATCTCCAAAGGGAAGATCTGACGCACTTCGAAACCATGCTGTCCATCGTGGGACTGAAGGAAGAATACGGAAGTAACGACGAAGTCGGCGCCGCTGTCGGTCTAACAAGAAGGAGTGTAGAGCAGTATCTGAAAATGCATACGGAAATATCCGCTGTGCCGGAAGTCTTTGCGATAGTGGAGAAGAAGCAGGCCGCTCTGAACCGGAAGAATCTGCAAGACATAGCCGCCGTTATACCCGAAGTGCGAAGATACCAGAGATCGGATAAAAGAGAGTTTGAACGATTCATCACGAGAGTCAAAGAGAAGGGTCTCATTGCTGCGGTGGAGAAATTGCTCAGAAAGATCGAGGCCAGAAACGCCGAAAAGAGGCAAAGCGAAGCTGCCGACGTACATTCCCTCGATGACATATTCAGGGAAACAGAAGACAAACTTCTCATAAGAGTTACCCTGCTGAAAGCCGCCCTGCCTTCGGATGGAGACCTGGAGAAAATACGCTCTGCCATAAATCGTTTCTTTCAAAGGATCGAGGAAACTTCAGAAAATTCAACGCGAGAAGGCTCTGTCTAAAGTGAGAAATCCACAATGGTAATTATCACCGATAGAGACATCGATATCTTCAAAATCTTGTCGAGCGGGGCATCGGACCTCACGGACATAAGAAGAATGCTTAGAGACGTCTATAAAACAGAAGTGACCCCGAATGCGCTCCAAAAAAGACTGTTTCTTCTCAAGAGGGATGATTACATCCAGTCGAAGACCTACGCGAGAAAGAACGACGGCATAAGAGTCAAAAACGAAGGATACGAGAATCGCGAAGGCGCAAAATCGATGAAAACAAATGTCCCTTTTGCTCTGTACGCGCTCACTGTTCTTTCGATAGCAGTCCTCGTGGACAAAGGATACGATCACAACTGGATTAGAGCCTCTCTGCCGGGTCCTCCTTTCATAAGGCATGATGAAATGGTCAGGGAAGTTGTCCGGGCGATAAAGAGAGAAGCCGGAAGAGTCGGTTACAGCTTCGGGCTGGTGGATGAACTGAACCTGAAAAAAATGGCGTCGAAATACAAGACGAAGGAAAATCTCCCCGACCTTCTGGTTAGGCTCACTCTGGATATCGGCTCGGAGCAGATAATCAAGCGATACAATCTGGAAATAGACAATAACACGATTTCTCCGTCCCATATGGTTGACAAGGTCCTGACATCCAAAAGAAAGACTCTCATCATATGCAACGACAGCAAAAGCCGGATGGAATCATTCCTGAGGGCCTTCAAATCCGCGACAAGAGACGAGGGAAGAAAGAATCTGATAAAGGTGAAAAAGAAGAAAGGCAGTGGTCAGACAGAGGAAGCCATACCCCTGGCTCACAAGGTCGTATTTACCTATTTAAAGGAATTCTGCGCCAGAGGGTTCCTGCAGACCAATTTCATCTCGATCGACGGGGAGCCGGTGTATATCGTCCCACCTGAAATCAACAAGAAGATAGTCATCAGGCGAACAGAGGTCCATGGCAAATAATCC
>JBFLXP010000556.1:0-1870 GCA_040757315.1 Nitrospirota bacterium | reverse complement strand
GACGTGCTGGGTCGGCAAATCGTTCGACCAGGAAATCGCCTCCTCTTTCGCGGAGATTGAGAAACATGAGCGGGTTCTTGCCGTCACTCCAGTCGGATATGCCCCAAAGAAAACATCTTTTGAGGAACGGCTTCTGACAGGCTTCGGGCAGACCCATAAGAGAAAAAATCTCTCCGAAGTGTCAAGCGGGCTGTCACAAAACAAATGGCCGGAGTGGATCAGAAAGTCTCTTCAAGCGGCGAGGGTCGCTCCCTCGGCAGTAAACAGACAACCTTGGCGTTTTCTCGTGGGATCGGACGGCATCACCGTCTCAGTGGACAATTTGAAGGACAGCTATGAAATACCAAAGAGGATTGATTGCGGCATCGCGATGATGCATATCGAAATTGCTGCGAATGTCTGCGGCGTTGCGGGGAAATGGGAGCTCCTCGACCCTCCCGGTGTAGCGAGGTTCTCGGGACTCACCTCGAAATAGGCAATCACCTGGCTATTCTAAGCCCCAGTTGCCGCTGCTGGTCCTTGCGGACAATGCACGGTCGAGTCACATTCTGCCAGGGGTTAATCACTTCAAGTCCCGGATAATCGAAATCTGCGGAATTCCGCACGGGATAGTCATCTATGGCAAGTCCAAGTTCTGAGCGGAAGCGATATTGTCATTAGGTCCGGTTTCCGCCACGCCCCCAACTGTTTCAATCGATAAATTTACCCATTTCTTTTCAAACCCTTTATACAAGAAGTATACTTATATAGAAAAATTGCTTCCGAATAACGAGCCCGAAGTATGGAAGAAAAAAAGGCCCTCTCCAAAAATATAAAACACACTGCCAAGAAATATCTTAAATGGTACCTCTATCCTCTCATTTATTTCCTGGTCACTACGGGTGTCTGTTTATACGCATGGTACGGACCTCGTGTTTATCCGGAAGCGGCTGTCAGGATCATTTTCAAAACCATAGCGTTGATCCCATTCCTTATCGGCGCAAGCGTCATCACATCGTGGATCATTGCCGTCAGTCTTTTCGCCGTCGTTTCATTCCATTTCAAACAGAAATTCCCTGACGCTTATCTGTGGAGGGTGATTGATAGATTTTCTTTCCAGAGAATATCTCAGGAGGAGGAAATGTTTGCGCCCGATGCGCAGAAAGCCCGGCAGAGCCCCGGCAGGAGAATTGTCGGTTCTTTCATTCATGTAACAGGCTTTGTTTTGGTGCTTGCAGGGATGACTCTTATTGTCTGGATCTCCCGCCCGTACATTACTCTCCTTCTCTCGACTTCAAAGGTTGTCGAACTGCAACAAAGAGTGGAGCAAGGTCAGATTCATGACAACAGGGTTATCATCCCTTCCATCCTTGTCGATGCTCCCATTTTAGAGGGTATAGACAGTGGAAAACTATCGCGTGGGGTTTGTCATTTGTCCAATTCATCCGTTCCCGGTGAGGGAAGAAATGTCATACTTGAAGGGCATAATCTGGCTGAATTCGGCTTATGGAAACCGCAGAGTTTTTTTAGTCTTCTCGAGTTAGTGGACAAAGAGACATTGATATACGTTTTTTACAATGGGAAGAAATATGTATACAGGGTCAAAGAAAAGAGGTACCTCAATGTCGGTGATCCTCAGCTTTCCGATTCTTCGCCGGGAGAACGGCTAACCCTTATCACTTGTGTATCAACCTGGTCGCCGAGTGTGTACACGAATCGACGGACGGTAGTCACAGCCAATCCGGAATTTTAAACCGTGAATTACCAAGACGATATGTATGATTACGTGAACCTAACATTTCACAAGACATTATGCACAAAGGTCATTGCCCGACTTGATCGGGCAATCCAGAAGAGGGAACTGGATTCTCCGGTCATGCCGGAGAAGGAC
>JBFLXP010000555.1:0-1875 GCA_040757315.1 Nitrospirota bacterium | reverse complement strand
ATCGGAAGAAAACTATTTCTTCCGACTCTCCAAGTATCAAAAACAGCTTATTGATCTCATTACCTCGAGCCGCCTTACCATCATTCCCGACTTCCGTAAAAACGAGGTACTCTCATTTCTCAAGCAGCCGCTTCAAGATATAAGCATTTCCCGAACCAACGAGCGGGCCAAAAATTGGGGCGTGCCGGTTCCGGGCGACGATACCCAGCGCATGTACGTCTGGTTCGACGCGCTCAACATCTATCAATCAGGAGTGGGTTTTGGCTGGAACGACGAACAATATAAGAAGTGGTGGCCGGCAGACGTCCATGTCATTGGCAAAGGAATAAGCCGCTTCCATGCGGTCTATTGGCCGGCATTTTTACTTTCTGCAGGACTTGAACCTCCCAAGTCCATTTTTGTCCACGGGTACTTTACGGTGAACGGCCAGAAGATGAGTAAAACATTAGGCAACGTCATCGATCCGTTTGAGTTAATAAAAAAATACGGAGCCGACCCCCTCCGGTACTATTTCCTGCGCGAAATACCATCCGTCGGAGATGGAGATTTTTCAGAACGCAGATTTAAAGAACTCTATAATGCTGACTTAGCAAATGGATTAGGAAATTTAGTAGCTAGGGTCGCCAAGCTATGTGAAGGAATTCCTCAAAACTATTCGATTAAACAGATTCATTATATTTTTGAACCTCAGCAGCAGGTAAAAGTTGCCTTTAAAGATTATGAAAAGAAATACATAGACTCTCTTGATAAATTCCAATTTAATGAAGCACTTATAGCATTATGGGGAGAGATTAAATTCCTCGATTCTGAATTTGATAGAGTCCAACCTTGGACATATGATAAATCAGATGAAAGCAAGAAAGAAGAAATTCGCACTCTACTGCTGAATTCTGTAAGTGAAATTAAAAGCATAGCAACGTATTTGCGGCCATTTCTTCCAGAAACCGCGGAAAAAATTCTTAAGCAATTTGCAGGCCCGACGATAAAATCAGAAACACCTCTATTTCCGCGTCTAATATAGGGTTGTAAGTTATTTGTTCATAGCATGTACATCGACACACACTGCCATCTCAACTTCTCGCAATATGATGCGGATCGTGCGATGGTGATGGGCAATGCCAAAAAGGCGGGGGTGAAGCAATTCGTTGTTCCGGGAGTGGATCATAATTCCTGCCGGACGGCAGTACATCTTGCCACAAAGCACCCGGGAGTCGTGTTTGCCGCAATTGGCTACCATCCGTATGAAGCGCCACATAATCCCGATGTCTCCTATCTTGAGTCGCTCATACAAACAAAGGGTGTCGTCGCGGTTGGAGAATGTGGACTGGATTATCATCTCTACAAAGGAGAAATGGCAGCGGGAAGAAAAGATGTGCAGAAACGATTGTTTGAAGCGCAACTTATACTTGCGGCGTCACATAATCTTCCTGTTATCATCCATTGTCGAGAAGCGTTCGATGATACATTTTCTATTTTACAACGATCGAACGATATACGAGGTGTTTTTCACTGTTTTTCGGGGGGGCTTCAGGATCTGCGCGCAGCCCTTGATCTCGGACTATTCGTTGGGATAGACGGCAATGTCACCTATTCAAAACACCTGCAAACCATCGTGCCGCACATCCCGCTTTCTATGTTGCTTCTTGAGACCGATGCGCCATACCTTACCCCTACCCCGCATCGAGGCAAACGCAATGAGCCGAAATATGTTCCCTTGATTGCCCAGAAAATAGCCGAACTTATGGGACGATCGGTCACCGAAGTTATGGAGGAGACGACAAAAAATGCCAAGGCTCTATTTCATGTTTGAGTGCGCGGGGAGGGATGCTGTTTCGCAGCATCGTCACGGCCGTGGCAGAAAAGAGATCATGGAGG
>JBFLXP010000554.1:0-1895 GCA_040757315.1 Nitrospirota bacterium | reverse complement strand
AGAGCTTCTTTTCTTTCCGGGAGTGCCGCCTTCAGTTCCTCGACGGTATAGTTGTAAGCCTCCTCGTAGGTGTCGATGTGGTAGAGATTGAAGGTGACGCCTTTTCTCAGGGCCTCGGCTATCTCCTCAACCTTGTCCTTCCGAACCCATCCCACGAGGTCCTGAGGATGACAGTAGAGATTCTCGCAGCTTCCTCTGAAGCCTTCGAAGCAGCATCCGTATCCGGACTTCTTCCAGCTCTTGAAACCGATGTCATCGAGAATCCTGATTACTTCGAAATAGAAAGCCCAGCATTTGTCTTCGGGCATTCCCTGTCCCCAGACGTAGCCGGACTCCACCCGGAAGTAGATCTTCACGTATAGGTTTTCGTCTCTTGGCAAAGTGGTTCTCCTTTCTGTGTTTGATAGGGAAAAAAGAAAAGGGCCTCGGAACGGAAGGCCCCGAAGCCCTTTGATACATTGCAGTCGTCAGTTTACTCTTCTGGTTCCTTGATGGTCAGAAACTCCCACACCCCGGCGGAAAACTTATCGGAAGGTTCGCCGTCTCTGGCGTGTGATTCGTCGATCCAGGTGAAATCGAAGTACTTCTCGATCCCTTCGTTGACAGAAAAGGCGCCGTAAGGGTACCAGTTATCCAAAGGCATGGGGCCCGCGAAGGTTCTGACGTGCGTGAACCCCTTCCTTTTCGCCTCCTCCACGAATGACGGAAATTCCTCCTTTGTCATCCATGTCTCCCTTTTTTGTTGCTTTTCGTCCCTATCGATAGGGCGGACTGCTTCTCTGCCGTTGTCGCTGCTTCCGAGACTGCGTGTCTAATTTCATGAGAGAAGACCCCGACGGTGTATCCGCGGTCGGTTCTGACATGGAAGGGATGTCTAAAGACAGAGCTGTGCATGCTTGTGATCGTTCCCTTGGTTCCGAAGATTCGCCACGTCAGAAGTTCCACTTCATCTCCCACATTGAAATCCGGCGTCTCTGAACATTTTTCGTCTTGGTTGTCTTGCTCGCTATCGGGCATTTCTCCTCCTTCACCGTCATTGTCGCGGCCGATCCGCAGAAAAGATTCTCTGGCTCGGACAGACCGATCTTCATGCGAAGTCCTTCCTGCAAATGTCGCATCCTCTTACGTGTTCCTTGAGGCACTCCGGGCAGAAGCTGCCGCAGTACGTTGACTGCACGTCTATATCGCTCCCGCACGCGCAGTGTCCTTTGTCTTCGTCATCTTTGTCATTTTCCTCGTACTCGAGTACGAACAGCGGGACGATATTCCAGTTCATGTCGCCCGGAGATTCGACTCCGAACTCATCCAGAACCTTCTTCCGACCTTCTTCATTGAGGTCGTCATAGTAGATTTCGACCATATATTCCTCCGATCATTCAGTGGTTTTTGCTACAGAGGCCTTGTCCTTTGCTGCTTATGCCGAAAACTGCCTGCTTCCTTTGGAAACTGCGATAGGGCCCAGGACGGAGCTGAAAAGGAATGTCTTGCGATCCACGACAAAGAGAGTGGAGTGGACATCCCTCTCAAATTCGTTTGAGACCCCAAACCTGACCCTGAAGTACAAGTTGGCGTCTGTGGAGCAGACAACCTCGGCTTCACTGAAACCACCCATTACCTGATTGAGTCTGCCGCCCGCATAGATGCTTTCGGCGGTCTTCTCCATGATCTTTTCGATTTCGCTGAACTCGTGACAGCTTAGAAGGGTCATCCTATCGGCTTGAAGTCCCGCAGGAAGTAAATGACACAGGCAATCTCGATCTGTATAGACAGATGATCATACTGAACCTCCGGTGACGTGATAAACGGCGAGATGTTTTTTCTGGTAGGCGGGTTCGCCTCCCTGGCTCGGATAATCAGTCCTCTTCAGGGAGCATTATGGTGATAACGGGAGAACC
>JBFLXP010000553.1:0-1899 GCA_040757315.1 Nitrospirota bacterium | reverse complement strand
GAAGCATTAAAAAATATTCCGGCTGATTAAGAGAGAAGATTATGCTTGAAGGCCGTCAAGAAGCTGGTTGAAGTCGGAGCAAATAAAAAGCGTAATCCTATTGGGAGATCAATAGATGAAAGCTTATGAATATTATGCAGCGATTTTACCCGGTGGGCATCTGTCCATTCCTGAGGACTTAAAAGGCAAATTGACGGGAGAAGCAGAAATCAGGGTTATGCTCCTGCTCGAAGATGAGAACGCCCAGTGGAGCAATTTTACGGTGTCAGAATTCATGAAAGGCTACTCCGACAAGGACGCCATCTATGACAAACTATAACCTTGCTAATATCGTGCTTGGTGATAACCAGATGGTACAGGGAGTAAAAGGAGGTTTCTAATGGCAACTCGTCAAAAGGCATTGATTGTTTCAGACCCGAAGATTCTTAATGGAAAACCCATTGTTAAAGGCACGAGGATATCTGTTGCATTGATACTGCAAAATATCGCATCGGGAATGTCGAAAGAGGATATCCTTAGGGGGTATCCTACGCTGACGAAAGCAGGGCTGGATGCAGCTTTGGATTTTGCCGCAAGACAGTTTCAGGGCGAGGAAGTCCGGGTATTTTCCGGCAGGAAATAATGGTCAGAATACTTGCTGATGAAAATGTCCATAGCGACATCGTTCAAGGTTTAGGAAATGCAGGGTATGAGGTTTCTTATGTTCCTGAGATCGGACTTGCAGGTGGCAGCGATGAGAAGATTCTGGAATATGCAATAAAGCATAATCTTATTCTGCTGTCAGGTGACAAGGATTTCGGCGGACTCATTGAGTTTGGTGCATTATGGGGAAGTGGCAAGGTAATCCTGCTTCGGCATCGCCTCATCAATATATCAAGGATAGTCAAGAACATCTTGGATATATTTGATCAAGAAAGAGAGTTTATAGGAAAAGAGAAGTCCTTTGTTATCGTTCTTGCAGAAGCAGGATACAGAATTCACAGATATGGGAATTGACCATCATGTCACTTGCTGTTGACAACCCGATCCTGAACAATCCATTCGAAGAACCAAAGGGATATTGGATTTATGATGAAGGGCAGCCGAAAAAGATGTCGGGGAGACGCCCAGCTGGCTATTATTTCCGAACGGGGAAACGGGCCGATACTCAGGTTGCATTATTTGTTGAAGAACAGTTCAAAGAGCTTGAGCTGATCAACAAGATACGGCAGCGGGTCAAGGAATGGCGCGACGGCGGGTATAAAGGGGTAACAGGAGTCACCGAAAGGCTCCTTCAGCACTGGAATTTACCCGATAGAGAAAGGAAGCTGTTCTTCTGTCAAGTAGAAGCGGTTGAAACGACCATCTACCTAACCGAAATAATGCCGAAGAACCCAAAAGGGATTACCATACCGCCTGACTTACCATCGGAATCCGACCTTGCAAAAGCATATAAGCCTCTTAGACGCTATGGCTGTAAGATGGCTACGGGCAGCGGCAAGACCCTTGTTATGGCGATGCTCGCGGCCTGGTCTGTTATCAACAAGACGCAGTACAGGCAAGACAAGAGATTTTCCGATGCCGTATTGGTGGTATGTCCGAACCTTACGGTAAAGGAACGCCTGTCTGTTCTTTATCCGTCAAATCCGGAGAACTACTATGAAAAGTTCGATCTCGTTCCCCGTTCAATGCTCGATATGCTTTCAAAGGGGAAGTTTTTCATAACCAACTGGCATTCTTTCTTGCCCGTTGAGGATAGCAAAAAGAGAAGCGTCATACAACGCGGCGAAGAAAGCGAACGGGCATTCTGTAACAGGACATTGAAGGAATTATCCGGCAAAGAGAACATATTGATATTCAATGACGAGGCGCATCACGCTTACAGACCAGCCCCCTTTGAGAATGAAGAAGAACTGAAGA
>JBFLXP010000552.1:0-1909 GCA_040757315.1 Nitrospirota bacterium | reverse complement strand
GGCAGGGAAATTTTCTTCAACCCCGCGACGTTCACCAACGAAAACCTGAATGGAAGGACGCGTCGCGAAGGCGTCGAGATCTCTTTTTCAGCCAGACCCCTGGAGTGGTTGACTTTGAAGGCAGGCTATACATATACGGACGCAGGGATAGAAGAAGGCACATTCAAAGGGAATGACATGCCGAATGTTCCGAAACACCAGGCGGTCTTTGATGTCGAAACATCTTTGGGAAGCGGATTAACCGTCGCTCTTAACGGCAGTTATATCGGAGAGCGTCCCTTCGTGAGCGATTTTGCGAATGCTTTCAGTGATCAGGAAAGCTATGTTCTCCTCAACGGCAGGATACAATATCACTGGAAATTCCTGAAAGCCTTCCTGAACATAAATAATATTACGAACGAGAAGTATTCGGAGTACGGTGTCATCGGCGGATTCCCTATTGAAAAGGCTTTTTATCCTTCACCCAGGATAAACTTTCTTGCAGGGTTGTCGGTTGATTTGTGAGGAATCCGATTCTGTCATTCCCGTGAAAACGGGAACCCAGTGTCTTAAAGCATTGTGGAGCCGGATGGGGTCCGGCATGACAAAACAACGAATCTGTGGACGGACATTGATTGGCCAAAGCCAGCGATAAGAAGGGTCATTGTGAGTGCACCGAAGCAATCTGACGCAAAGCGTCATTCCGAGCGAAGAGAGGAATCTCCTTCGAGATTGCCACAGGCTTCGCCTTCGCAACGACCCTTCAGGTCGGATTGCCGCGCACCCTTAGGTGCTCGCAATGACTGATAAATCGAGCGTTCACGATTATTATCGCTGGGTTTGAGAATTAGATTATTTGGACAGGATAACAATGAACAATAACAGAATAATCCTTATCACTGGCGGAGCGAGAAGCGGGAAGAGTTCCTTTGCCATACAACGGGCATCAGCGTGCGGTTCTAAAAAGGCGTATATCGCCACTGCCGAAGGGCTAGATGAAGAAATGCGCCAAAGGATCGAAGCGCACCGAAAACAGCGCGGCAACGATTGGCGCACATTTGAAGAACCTCTGGAGATTGCCGACCTGTTGAAGAACATCGGCAGAGAATGCGGGGTCATTGTTCTCGATTGCCTGACTCTGTGGTTGTCTAATGTTACTACCAGATCGCAGAACTCAGGACACAGAAATCAGAAATCAGAAGTCAGAAGTCAGAGGTCGGAACTCAGAGCTCGAAGTTCAGAGCAGAGAACAAAGTCGGTTGAAACGGAAATCAAGAGGCTGTTGGATTCACTCAGGCGCTTCAAAGATTCACCGTCAGATGGCTCGCGCCGGCTTTTTATTGTCTCGAATGAAGTCGGGATGGGGATTGTACCGGATAACGAGCTTTCCAGAGAATTCAGGGACCTGGCCGGTTTCCTTAACCAGAAGATTGCGGACATTGCGGACGAGGTATATTTCATGGTGAGCGGGATACCGGTGAAAGTGAAAGGGTGATATGGACATCAAACGAATAATTTCGAGTATCCGGCCGGTCAAGAAGGAATTCTCTGATCTGGCACAGAATCGTCTCGACAATCTCACAAAACCGCCGGGAAGTCTCGGAAGACTTGAAGAGTTCGCAAGGCGGCTTGTTGCGATTACGGAAAACCCGATGCCTTTGCTTGATAAGAAAGTCGTCTTCACTTTCGCCGGAGACCACGGAGTCACAGTGGAGGGTGTGAGCGCATACCCCTCTGAAGTCACGGAGCAGATGGTCATCAATTTTTTGCGAGGCGGGGCGGGCATAAATGCCCTTGCGCGGCATGCAGGGGCGGAGGTTGTGGTGATCGATATCGGGGTGAAGGGAACGAATAGAGGGCAGTTTGATACGGGCGGGACGGAAGTGTTATTCATTTCCAGAAACGTAGTCTCCGGCACCGGGAATATCAG
>JBFLXP010000551.1:0-1914 GCA_040757315.1 Nitrospirota bacterium | reverse complement strand
ACGATCTACATCATACCGCCGAATAAAGACATAATCATCAACAAAGGGATCCTCCTCCTGATGGAACCCAAAATCACTCGCGGGATTCGTCATCCCATAGACGTCTTTTTCAGGTCTCTGGCCGAGGATCAGAAGGAAAAGGCCATATGCATCGTCCTTTCCGGAACCGGCACAGAGGGGACGCTCGGGCTGCAGGCGGTCAAAGCCGAAGGCGGGTTCGTAATCGTACAGTCGCCTGAAACCGCGACATACGAGGGCATGCCGGGCAGTGCGATCTCAACCGGCATGGCAGACTTGATCTTGCCGCCCGAAAAAATGCCGGACGAACTGCTCAATTATGCCCGACAGTCGCTCCGGGTCGCAAAAATACGGCCCAAGGAAGTTCCGGGACTGCCGCCCGACTATCTGAAAAAAATATTTGTGCTTATCCGAGAGCATACGGGCAACGATTTCTCGGACTACAAGCAGAGCACCATCAACCGCAGGATAGAGAAGCGCATGTTCATCCACGGCATCGAAAAGACACATGACTATGTGCTCTTTCTCCAGCAGAACCGGGATGAAATTCGATCACTTTTCAAAGAACTCCTGATCAGCGTCACAAAATTCTTCAGAGACCCGGAGGCTTTCGAGGCCCTCAAGAAGGAAATCATTCCGGAGCTGCTCGGAAATAGACTCCCCGATCAGCCGGTCCGCGTGTGGGTTGTGGGTTGCACAACCGGGGAGGAGGCATATTCGATCGCAATGCTTTTCAAGGAATACAGAGACGAGAACCTGAAGCATTTCGACGTCCAGATCTTTGCGACGGACATCGACAATGACGCGATTGAAAAGGCGCGCGCCGGCGTTTTCCCGGAAAGCATTGCGGTGGACGTGTCGCCGGAGCGTCTGAGGCGCTTTTTCGTGAAGGAAAAGAACAATTTCAGGATCAAGAAAGAAGTAAGGGAGATGATCGTCTTCTCGGTACAAAACGTGATCAAAGACCCGCCCTTCTCGAAGCTCGATCTGATAAGCTGCAGAAACCTGCTTATATATATGAACCAGAAACTCCAGAAAAAAGTCCTGCCGGTCTTCCATTATGGTCTTAATAGAGACGGCTTTCTGTTCCTCGGCAATTCCGAGACGGTGGGCGAGTTTGCAGACCTTTTCTCTGTCGTCGACCGGCAGTGGAAGATATACCGGCGGAAGGGTGAATTCGGGATGATGCAGAGGGGACTGGACATGGCATTGCCTGCGATAGAATATGCCTACGCGAAAGGAATGAAAGGGGAAACGAAAGGCCTTGAAGAGCTGGTGCCGAAGCTCCTGCAGAAGATGCTGCTCGATCTGTATGCGCCGGCTTGTGTGATTGTAAATGACAAGCTGGAGATACGTTATTTTCACGGCCGCACCGGAAAATATCTTGAGCCCGCGCCGGGCGAGGCCAGGTTCAACCTGATAGATATGGCGCGGGAAGGGCTGAAACCCCAGCTTTACAGGGCTGCCTTCGAAGCTCAGAAGCAGAGAAGGGATGTTACTGTAAAGAACTTTCATGTAAAAATCAATGGTGAAATACAAAACATCAATCTTGTTGTCAAGCCTGTCAGGGATGTGGAATCTCTGAAAGGCTGGCTGATCGTGATCTTCGATGAAATCCCGATGCCCGCGGGACAGGCGCGCCGAAGAGTGTCCTACAAAGGGAAGGATGCGGCCAAAAGAATCGGGGAACTAGAACAGGAGCTGAAAAATTCGAAAGAGTCACTGCAGATAACCATCGAAGAACTTGAAACGTCCAATGAAGAATTGAAATCGACGAACGAGGAGCTTCAGTCCTCGAACGAAGAACTGCAGAGCACGAACGAGGAGCTTGAGACATCGAGAGAGGAACTCCAGTCCCTCAACGAAGAGCTTGGAACGGTGAATTCGGAGCTGCAG
>JBFLXP010000550.1:0-1922 GCA_040757315.1 Nitrospirota bacterium | reverse complement strand
AAATAAGGTGGATTGCCGACAACAAGATCAAAACGGTTTTTTAGTCGAATATTTGGCTTGTTGTAAAGTAAAGAAGGGTTCTTTTTTTCGAGAGCTAATAACTCCAGGGTATTAGCGCAATATACAGGCAAGGTTTTTAGCGCACCGACACCATTTCTTGATACGAACTCCAAAATAGAAGGAGCTAACAAGGCCGCAAGATTCAACCGCGCAAAGAAGCATGCCTGGGGATCAATATCTATACCGCAAATAGTTGAAATGAGCATCGGATACCACTTATGTAGCGCTATTTTTCCCCGCTTGAGGGCATTCAAATAAACACGGGATGCCTCAACTAAGAAAGCGCCTGAACCGCAGGCAGGGTCCAACAGTCTCTTATCCAAAATGTCCTTGGAAGAAGTATATTCGACGGATTTGAATATATATCTGACTATACTTATCGGCGTTGAGTATTGCCCGAACTGTTTCCTCCTCTCAAGCGTAACCAAATGAAGATAATCCATTATTTCAAGTTCTTCTTTCCGATATTCCTCAAATATGGGTTGGTCGCTTATTTGCCAGCTATCAGAATGATCTTCAGGATCTTCATTCCCACTTAACAGAATTTGACATATATCGCTTATCTGCTGCGCTTCTAAACCAAGTCCAAGCTTATAATTTTCATTCAGGAAATAGACCGCTAAAGCATTGAGCAATTTCCCTTTGACGACAGGATCAATGACGGCCATTTGCAGTTGTGTCATGTTCTTTCTCTCAATCAATAAAGTCTTCAATTGATTCAATTGAACCACAGAAAGGAAGATTTGTCAAGAGAAATTTTGGGGGAGCGAAAAAATCAGAAGTGTTTACACTTCCGGCAGCATTATGCTGATCTGCGCGCCGGGGAAAGGGGTGAGATCCAGCTCCTTCTCTTTTCCCCTTGCCCATTGGGGGAGTATGGAAAGCCTTGCCGTCCCCGAGCGTATGGAGAGCTTGCCGTTCCATTGATGCACGAATTTCCTCACCGCAGCAAGACCATGTCCCCTCCCCTGGTCCGTGAAGCGGGATGCGCCGTGGAGAAGGGCCTTTTCTATGGCATGGAGATCGTTTCTCAGGAGGAACCTGTCGGAGAGGGAATTCATGAAACCGATGCCGGTATCCATGACCGCGATTTTTACGACGTTCTTGTTCAGGTTCTGAAAATGATATTTCTGGATCCCCACAAAGCCCTTGTTTTCGCTGTGTTCGATGATGTTCTGGCATACTTCTGAAAGGGCTACGATGAAGCCGTTTATCGCCTTCACACTATAATTGAGATGTTTTGCAAGTATTGCCTGGGCACGTTCTTTCACTCTGCCGACAATAAAATGTATATCATCAGATTTTTCTATCGGTGTTATCTCAAGCAAGACATCGGAATAAGAATTCCTCGGGTATTTCCCCGCAATCTCCGGCTTGGCAGGCTCAAGCGTGAAATAATTTCCGGCAAACTTAAAGAAATCCATTCTTTCGAGATATCGAAGAACTTCCTCTGATTCGGGGAGGTGGAGGGTTTTTTGAAGTCCCGCCTTCTTGAAAACTTCTCCCATTTCAAGAATGCCGACCATCCCAAACGGGTCAATGAAGGCTGCGTCCCGGAGGTCCGGAACCGAAGACCGCATAAAATGGTCCAGGGCTTTTTCAAAGGTCTCCTCTGTTATCTGTGTCATCCTGTCACGTCTCGCTTTCGGCGATTTCGGTGCGGACCAGGGCAAGAATCCCTTAACCTCCGGTAGAGGTCATTTTCCTCGCAAGCCCATCTCCATGAGCACGAGCTGCAATAGGCCTGGCGCCATGCCGGAAATATCTCCGGGATTCTTTCCCCTATCTCTGCCCATCTGATCTTCACTCCCCGGGAAAGCTTAAGGAGGTCCAGCGCCGTCCTGTCCATCTCTCCGATCCCC
>JBFLXP010000549.1:0-1946 GCA_040757315.1 Nitrospirota bacterium | reverse complement strand
GCGGGGGGGGCGGAGCGCCCGGCTCCGGCAACGGGTATACTCTCAAGAAGCGGGATCCCTTCGAAGCGCAGAAACGGTTCAGACTCACCGGCATGATATCGTTTGAATACCAGGATTACACCACCGAGACATCTTATGACGGACGCAGCACCGAACTCGGATGGAGCATTTTCGAACAGACTTACAGGGTCGGCCTGCAGGGATATGTGTATCATCCTAAGCTCATGGTCTTTTCCGCCTATCTGGCCTACGAGAAACAGACGAGCGAAACAAAGGACGTTTCCGGCGATGGTACGGCAACAAATGTGAGTTACGAACTATCGGCGACATTCCTGCAGTCGCGACCGGTGACTCTCAGTGTATACGCTACGAGAATGGACACTGATCTCGACTCTCCGGACCAGTCGACTTTCGGCATGCAGTCGAATTTCTACGGCGCCCGCCTTTGGTATGTCACCAGGAAGTATCCTGTCGTGAGGCTCGAATACAACCACTGGGACTATACCGTCGACAGGGTGACCGGGAAAAGGGTAATAGATCATTCCTGCGACTACTTCGATTATTACTGCGACGATTATGACGACAAACCTCGTTATATCAACATAAAGGAGCGGGTTAAGGAAAAAACTACCATAGACAAATACAGCCTTGACGTAACCGGACATTTGAAATTCGTCCGTACCCGGTATTCCCTGTCTGCTTTCTTATCGGAGTTTTCAAACCCTCAAAGAAGCTTCACGTCTAAAGCTTTCCGGCTGAATACCTACACTCGTATCAGAGACAATCTGCTCACTACATACTTTCAGTACTCTGATCTGGATTCGGCGAAGCTGCTGAATTTTTCGACATATCTCAGTCTCGCTCCCATCAAGCGGTTGTATCACAGCTACAGCTACGAGTACTTCTCCTCCGAAACAGGAGATCAGAAATCCAACTCTCACATGATGGGCGGCACCTGGCGTTATCGCGTATCGAGCAAAATATACGGGCGGGCTCTCGCCAATTACAGTCTCGGGGAGAGAGACGGCGCCGATGAGGACGCATATCGCGTCAATCTGAGCTTGCATTACGGCAGGCCCATCAAGGCTTTCGATTTCACATCAAGCTATTATTTCGATGTCAACAGGGAAGACAGGTTAGGTGAATTCTCCTCCATGCATCACGGTCTGAATTTTCGCCTGGAAACCCGGAGATTGAGGCTTGCAAAACTCTATTCGGAATATGATTTTTCATACAGGACGATCGAGTTCGATTTTCAGTCGGATAATATCGAAAGGACATCGGGCACGTCCAACGATATGGAGAACAGGTTCAGGGTAGGAGCGACGGGGAAAGGGCCGGGAAGGATCAGTTGGAATGTGGAGTTGGAGGCGCGCTGGGTGGACACGGACGAAGAAAACACCACCGGCGCGTGGCGCAGCATGTACTTTGGAGAAAGCCAGTGGGCCGGGAAAATCAGGCACTATACCGCTTCGGGGGATGTGAGGATTCCGTTGGGAAGAAAAGCGTCAGTCACGCTGAGGGGAAGCTACACGGCGGGAACGACTGATTCCGTCGATGTGCGCAGATACTATTATGAAGGCCGGCTCAGATATCTAATCAAGAGAAATATGATCTTCACCGCATGGTTGCGGGAAGACTGGAGAAATAAAGGGTGGTGGGTAGGGACATTTGATACGGGTCGGATCACATCGGACTGGAGAACAAGGGACTATGAACTTACGCTCACCTATTCCTGGCGGAAAATGTATTTTTCGATAGAATATGACGTGTCGCAATCGTATGAGGACCTGGCTCAGACGGAAACGAGACGCCTTTACCTGAAGGTGACCAGGCAATTCTGGCTGTAAGATGAAACCGTTCGCGATTATACTGAGGGTTGTGTATAAACTAATAATCAAGTTTCCCGTCATTCCCCGACTTGATCCCCCGATCAGGTCGGGGGA
>JBFLXP010000548.1:0-1949 GCA_040757315.1 Nitrospirota bacterium | reverse complement strand
GGGGAATCTGGCCTTTCCTCCTCCGATCCGGTCACGATGGCCTTTTTCGGTGATAAGCCCCTTGTTCTGTATCTCCACTCTGTGCGGGCCCTTGATCGCCGATATGTCGTAGTCTCCGTCCTTGAGCGCGGGGAGCACGAGGTCGGCCAGTGGTTCCCTCGCATCGCCCCACAGCTCGTAGAGTTTTCTGATTTCCTTGGGTGGAGCCACCTTCATTCTCTGGAGCCACTTGCGTTTGTATATGCTGACCTTATTGGCTATGAAGGGATTGGTTTTCGCGGTGAAGCAGATTATCTTGTCCTCCGGTATGTTCGTGACCTTGTCCGGGTCAAGCAGGTTCAGGCTTTCCTGAGAGACCATGAGTCCTCTGAAGAGCCGGTATGATGCCACCCTCTCTTTCCCGAGACTGTCCGATATGTACTTGGCGGAATCGTAGTCGAGCCCGCGCATATAGATCCTCGTCCTGAAATTTGACATCAGCGAACCGTAATCGTCCCGGTAGTACTTCAGAAAACCCAAATCCGTGACGCTCGCGATAACGTGCGTACGGGTCTCACGCGCGATGGACACGAGGTCCGGAAGGCCGGTGACCTTCAAATTTCTCAATTCATCGAGATATAGATAGAGGTCGTTTGGCGTCATGGCCTTCTCGCCTCTCTGGATAGCCTGCTTCATCAGGGTCCTCTCCTCGAAGGCCATGTTGATCACGAGATTTATTATGAGACTCGTCAGTTTGGTGCCCGGCTCCTTCTTATGGATAGGGCAGCCCAGCACGAGAAGGCACGGCTGGTTTTCCCTGAACAGCATGGAAAGGTCGAACTCTTTCCTGCTGAACGCCTTTCTGACCGGTTCCTCCATGAAGGGCTCGAGCTTTTCCCTGATACTCGTGAGCGCGTTGACCCTGGTCTCGCTGTTGAGCTTGTGAAAATCATCGAAAATGGCCTGAATATAATCATCGGCGGTATTGATGAATTTCTCGAGGGTGGTGACCGATTCGCTTATCTTGAAGACTGTGGCGAGATTGCAGTATTCCGGCTTGAAAGTCTGAACCAGCTTAAGGATCGCGTAGAGCAGATATCTCGTCCTCGATTTGAAAAAGAGGTCCTCCTTCCCTATGGCCTCCTCCTTCTCCCTGAGCATGACGTCGCATATCGTCAGAAGTTCCTGCTCGTCGGCTCCCAGAAGAGGATTGAGCGCAATTGTCTCCGGGTGCCAGGGATCGAAGAGGTAGACCTTCTTCCCGGACTTGAGCCACCTGCCGGCCACCCAGTTATAGAGCTCCGGTGATTTTGCATCCGGGACGACAGCCGAGCCGGGACTGTCGGCGTCGAAGAGCAGCGGCGGTATTATCAGTGCCGATGACTTACCCTCGCCCGTGGGACCTCCGATCAGGGTATGGAGAAAGCGCATCATCCTGGGAAGGCCGATCTTCTTGCCATCCACTTCGCCCAGGAAATAGTAGCCGCGGGAGAATGAAAGATTCTTGTAGATATAGAGGTATATCTTATCCCTTAGTTCCTCCGGGAACTCGTCGATCTCAAGTGACTCTATGTGAAGCAGAAAAGAGGAAAGAAGCATCATTGCGGCGCCGTCCATGACGACGAATGTCATGAAAAGGACGAACAACTCCGGGAAAATAGAAAAGTTCACAAAATAGATTGGGGTCGCGCCGATTATGGAGACACCAGCCTTGGCTCTATTGAGCATCTTCTCCGACGTGAGTATTTTTCCAAGGCGTGTCAATTCCCTATTCGGGTTGACCTCGTGGAGGGCCCTGTCAGTCTGTGGGTTATCCGCGCCCTGTTCCCCCCTGGTTTCCTCCGACTCAGTTCCATCGCCGCCGCTTTTGCCGCTCGATGGGCCATTGTCGGCGACGCCGGCTTCCGGGGTCTCCGAAGTCGCCGGTTTCCCGGGCGCCTTTATTCTCTGTGTTTTGTGCCGGAATGTCG
>JBFLXP010000547.1:0-1949 GCA_040757315.1 Nitrospirota bacterium | reverse complement strand
GAGAGAATATCAGAGAGTGGCTTTTTTTCTCCGATTGCGCAGACGCGGGATTCGAAGTCCTTGAAAGAGGGAAGGCCGGCGAGATTTACAACATCGGCAGCGGACAGGAGAAGAGAAACATCGATCTTGTGAAAACGGTTCTCAACATTCTCGGAAAACCTGAAGAATTGATCGAATTCGTAGCGGACAGACCGGGACACGACTTCAGGTATTCTCTCAGTTCGGACAAAATAAGGGCCGATCTGGGCTGGAGTGCGAAGACGTCTTTTCCCGAGGGCATCGAGAAGACGGTCCGGTGGTACCTGGATAATATGGAATGGGCGAGGAGCAAGATAAATACCAAATAAAGACAGGTATAGGCAAAGGTATAGAAAAAAAAGATTAAAACAGGTACAGGTAAAGGCAGAGAACAGAGAATGAGAGGGACAGCCTTTACCTTCTTATGTTGACCTTCTTATGTCGATTGACAGAATCTTCAGAGAGTACGACATTCGGGGCGTTGTCGGAGAAGAGCTGACCGACGATTTTGCCTTTGATCTCGGCACAGCCTTCGGCAGACTGCTGAAGGCTGAAAAGCCCGATGCCCAATCTGTGAGCGTGGGCAGAGACGGGAGACTTAGTTCCGAATCGCTTTCCGGGCACATTATCCAGGGCATTATATCGACCGGAATAAACGTCTTTGATATAGGCCTCTGCCCGACTCCGCTTCAGTACTTCTCCCTTCACACGCTGAATCTGGATGGAGGGATCATGGTTACCGGGAGCCACAACCCTCCGGAGTACAACGGATTCAAAGTCAGCATCGGAAAGGAAACCCTGTTCGGTGAGGCGATTCAGAAGTTGAAGGAGATGATTCTCGGCGGCCCCCGGACAGGCTCATCAACGAAGGGCGGAATCGAACGGTACGACGTGGTCTCTGCCTACGGCGAATTCATGAAAGATCGATTTTCTTATTTGGCGGACGGGCGATATCCCGGGCTGAAAGTGGCTGTCGACGCCGGAAACGGCACAGGAGGCATTATTGCGCCGGATATTTTCAGGATCATGGGATGCAGCGTGATACCTCTTTACTGCGAGCCTGACGGGCGGTTTCCGAACCATCATCCTGATCCCACGGTCATAGATTACATTCAGGATCTCATCAGAGTGACGAAAGAAGAGAAAGCCGACATCGGGATCGGCTACGACGGAGATGCGGACAGAATAGGCGTTGTCGACAGTTCCGGGAAGATCATCTGGGGTGATCAGATCATGATTGTTCTCGGGCGGGACATACTTAAGAGGAAGCCCGGTTCCGTCATTATAGGAGACGTAAAATGCTCGCAGGTCATGTTTGACGACCTGAAAAAAAACGGAGGCAGACCGGTCATGTGGAAAACCGGCCACTCGTTGGTGAAGGACAAGATGAGAAAAGAGGGAGCGGTTATTGCGGGAGAATTCAGCGGCCACATCTTTATCGCAGACGACTACTTCGGATATGACGATGCCCTTTATACGTCCTTCAGGCTGGTGGAGATCATGAAGAAATCGGGGATGGGGATTTCAATGCTTCTTTCCGATATCCCACGCATGCATTACACGCCCGAGATCCGCATAGATTGCCCCGAGCATCTGAAAAAAACAGTCGTCGAAGATATCGTGCGGAAGTTTAAAGAATACGCTTTGTCCGGCGGCGGCCCGCTTCCAATAAAAAAGCTCTATGATATAGACGGTGCGCGGATCGTTTTCGAAAAGGGCTGGGGGCTTGTCCGGGCGAGCAATACGCAACCGGTAATAGTCATGCGTTTCGAGGCTGAAGACGAGGAAAGCCTGGAACAATACAGAGCGTTTCTCGAAAAAGAACTGGCGGACGCGCTCCGCAGTAAGCAGTAAACAGTAAGCAGTAAGCAGAGTAAGGCGTGGAAACAGAATTCTAAAAGAAGTAATATACCGGAAGAAATATGACTGCG
>JBFLXP010000546.1:0-1953 GCA_040757315.1 Nitrospirota bacterium | reverse complement strand
TCCGCGACATTCTGCTCCTTCCTCGTGCGGCGGTGGAAGAATCTTTGCGCGCCGAAGACAGAGTTCGGGCGAGAGCGATCAGTTCTTCCGTTTCCGAATATATCCCCGGCGGATAGATCAGGCCGGTAGAAAGTCCGATTGCACCTTCATCAACAGACTGCGCCACGAGATCGCACATTTTCCTTTCTTCCCTTTTTGTCGGTTTCCTGTTCTCATATCCCATGACACAGGCCCTTATATTTCCATGGCCGGCAAGAGTGAGGAAATTCAACGCGATACCGCGTTTTTCGAGTAGGCCGAAATATTCGCCGAAGGTCGCCCATCGTTCCCTGATGCCGAGTTCCCTCAGGTCTTCTTCCCGCCTCTCCAGTGCACTGCCGTAAAGCGGCGCCGCGGACATCCCGCAGTTGCCGTTAATCTCCGCCGTTATCCCCTGATACACTTTTCCCTCTGCACGCGGGTCGGCGAGAAGGGTGAAATCAGAATGCGCGTGCGTATCTATGAAACCGGGGCAGACTATCAATCCCTGCGCGTCGATAATCCTTTTCGCATTAAGACCGGACTGCAATTTTTTCTCCGAACCACTCTTTACAACCGAGACGATCCTGTCTCCCGATATTGAAAGATCCCCTTCGAAGGGTTCGGCACCGGTACCATCGACGATGAGCCCATACCTTATAAGAGTATCAATTGTCTTTCGCATGCTTCGACTCATCGGTGAAAAATCTCTCCGGACAGTGAAGACTCTGTATAAAAAAAGAACTGAGGATTTGAGATACCACTTTCGCACGGTCCCGAAATCCCGACAGATTTCCGTCCTTCACTTTTTCCCTGTATAGTCCGGCGGCTTCTTTTCTCAATCTCGGAAGCGATTTCAGAGCAAGTTCCATGGTGGAAAAAAATTCCGCGACAGGGATTCCAAGACGCTCGAGGGGCTTGAATATCTTTTCCAGACCGGCGACGAGGTCTTCCGTCGGCGTCGTTGCAATCACCATTTTTGCACCGGCAATCATGAGAAACAGCCGCATGGTTCGCACCCCGGCGGCGGCGATACCCTCTTCAGTGAGGACAAGAATGCCGAAATCGGCCACAACCTTGCCGTAATGAAAAAACAGATTGCCGAGGTAAGTGAAAGTCAGGAGCAGGCAGATCGGGATCCATCCACGTTTCAACGTGCGATAAGGGATTGACAGGAGAAGAAGGGATACGCCGGCGCTAAGGGCGATATAGACGGCGGGACTCTTGACCAGGAACAGTGAGAGGACAAAAATACAGTATAAGGCGATCTTGAGCTGAGGACGCAAAGGGCTACCTGAAATTTTGACGGTCGATTCCCAGGCCGGCTACACGCTGGACCGGAGGAGCAGACTCGAAGTAGGTCTTGATGCCTTCGGCGACCGACCGGGCGATTTCCGATCTGTACCATTTCTGGGAAAGGAGTTTCTCTTCCTCCGGATTGCTGATAAAGGAGACTTCAACAAGCACCGACGGCATACTGGCTCCAAAAAGCACGAAGAAAAAATCCAGTTTCACTCCCAGGTCATTCCGTTCTTCAAGCTTCGACACCATTGTCCGCTGGATATAATTTGCGAGTTTGATCGATTCGTCCCGCTTGTTCTCCCGCATGAGATCGGCCTTGATGATGTCCACAACGTCCATCTGTTTATTCATCGCCTTCATTCGTTTGAGAGATATACTATTCTCCCTCGCCGCAACCCGGTTCGCTTCCTCGTCGTCCGTCCAGTTCAGCAGATATGTCTCGATTCCTTTTGCCTGCCTTCCGGGACTTGCGTTGGCATGAATCGAGACAAAAAGGTCCGCGTTCTTTTTGTTCGCAATAGCGGTTCTCGTCTCAAGCTTCAGGAAGACATCCTTATCTCTCGTGAGAATGACGTCATACGCCGGATCGTTCCCGAGGATTTTTTTGACCTCCAAGGCTATGTCGAGAACAAC
>JBFLXP010000545.1:0-1962 GCA_040757315.1 Nitrospirota bacterium | reverse complement strand
CATGAACTCCGAAAAGTGTTTACCCTCCGTCTCGACTGACAGCAGCACATTGCAGAGTTCCGAGACGTTCTCTATGCGGTCCTCATGATCTTACTTGTATTCGCCTTTCAGATATTCGAGGTAGTTCAGTTCCTGGATTATGCTCATTAGTACGCCGTACGGCTTTTCTTCAACGGTGTCCTGATGCTTCGAAAGCATTCCAATTAGTGTGTTCGCGCCATCCCTTTGCTTCCGGGAAAGTTTGGCATCCTTCATGGCCTGTATCCAGTCGGTTTTAAGATTCTCGGCGATCACACCCACTGCCTTCTTTCCAAATCCCCTTGCCGGTGTATTGATGACCCTCTCGAAAGCCGCCTTGTCCTTAGTGTTGGCCATAAGCCTGAGGTAGCAGAGCAGGTCCTTTACCTCGGCTCTTTCGTAAAACGCGAGCCCTCTGACGATTTCGTAGGGGATGCCGTACTGCATGAAGCTGCTTTCCAGACCCCGGGAAAGGAAGCTCATGCGTATCAGGACGGCCATGTCCGAGTAGGAGTGCGTTGAGGCAAGATCTCTTATCTTTTCGGCAATATGCCTGTTTTCCGAGTCATGGTCAGCGGTGTCACGATATTCCACGTCCCCATCCTCTTCCTTGTCGGTGTGAAGCGTGAGGACTTTGTCCGCCCACATGCGGTCCACCTTACCGATGACGATGTTTGCGACATCGAGGATCTTTCTGGTTGACCTGTAGTTCTTTTCGAGCCTCATCTCGGTGGCTCCGAACTCTCGACCGAATTTAAGGATGTTTTCCGGGACGGCTCCGCGCCAGGTATAAATAGTCTGAAAGGGATCACCGACAACGAAAATATTGCCCCTGTTTTTTCCCGATAGAAGTTTTATGAGAGAGTACTGGATATCATTAGTGTCCTGAAACTCGTCCACCATGACAAAGTCGTAGCGGTCCTGCCATTTTCCCAGCGTCTCGGGCCTTGTTACGAAAAGATGGGTGGCGTAGTGGATCAGATCGTCATAGTCCAGCGCGTTTGACTGTTCCAAGCCCCATTGATAGGCCTTTGCCACTTCGGCATACTGGTTCCGGGGAAAAGGCAGGGATGAGATGTATCCCACTATGTCGCCCCTGTATGTCTGCTTGGCCTTCGATATGGTATTCTGCGCGTCTGCAGCTTCTTTGGGATCGAGATTGAACCGCTTCAGAATGTCCTTCAGCGTCTTTTTGGTGTCCGTCTGGTCGTAGATGATGAACTTATTGTCGAAGTTCCTTCCGAGAACAGAAATATCTTCTCTGAGGACCCTGACGCAGAACGAATGAAAAGTGCTGACTGATCTGGGCTTTATGTTCAGCATATTTTCGACACGGCCGGCCATTTCCTGCGCAGCCTTTTTCGTGAAAGTTATGGCCAGAATCCGATGAGGCTTTATGCCCTTCTCTCTGATGAGGTAGCCGATCTTGTGCGTAAGGACCTTGGTCTTGCCGCTGCCCGCGCCGGCCAGGAGCAAGAGAGGCGAGCCGAAGTGCTCAACCGCAGCTTTCTGTTCTTGATTCAGACCTTTCAACATTTATTCTGGAGAAGGAATTGCCTTGACGCTTTAAAGCGTCAACTTGACTGTCAGACAATCTCGTCGCCTCAGCAGACTTATCGAAGAGTTCCCGACTAGAGTATGCCTCACATTTTAAGATCTATTCTAAATCGAGGAGTACAGAATCTACAAGGTTGACCTAAAAAAGACCCGCCGCGATCTGCCAGCGAATACTCAACTCTGGTCCCTATGAGGTTCCAGATGTCACAAAGCAGTAAATGCATGTAGAGATTGATTCCGGCTGTAAGACGTGACAGGAGGAAATCCATTATTAGAAAGGAGGAGTAGGACGATGCACAACGCAAATACACCATTTACCATGTCAATCCCTCGGGATGCATGGGAGGAGACGGGTCCGACCGAGGACCCCAAGGCTAGGCTGCAAAC
>JBFLXP010000544.1:0-1965 GCA_040757315.1 Nitrospirota bacterium | reverse complement strand
GATAGCAACCTTTGTACATTGTCCCCAACTGGGATCGATATCCGCTGTAAGAAGAACTTTTGGACCTTTCAGAATACTCTCTTTACTTTTTCTAGGCTCCCGAAGACCATCAGGATACAAAACCGTTTCGAATCCATATTGGAGATAAAAAGGCCTAGGCAAAGTCACTCTTGCATTTGTCAACCAAGGAACCAGCTTTGAGCGGGATGTTTTTTTACCTTTGCCAGGACTGCCAATGATTGCCCCAGCTAACATTTCGGCGACATCTTGAATTTGTTGACAGCCGTCAGATATTTCTCTCCACTTCAGCTCAGGAAGGATATTTGTATAAGTTATCAAGTGGGTCACTTTAGCGTTGGGGAGGTGCGCTTTTGTGCTTCTTTCTCCCCAGGCAGCCTGTGATGGGGCGATGCCGCCGGCATCAAAATTTCTCTTCTGTTCAAGGTTTTTACCCTGAGATGAACGAGTTCTGACAGGAAGATCAAGTAGATGACCAGCTTCAACTCGCTTCTGAGCGAAAATAACCATCGGCCGGACAGTTGCCTGCCCCTTGAAAATGTCATCTGGCAAATCCCAAATTTCTTGAACGTCGCAGGTCTCAAGCAAGATCTTTCGAGCCTGTGGGGATGCTTCACCAACAGAGAAAGATTTTGGCATCAACATTCCCAAATATCCACCAGGCTCTAATAAGTGGATTGCCCGGATTAAGAATTTGTCTGCTTCCTGCAACCGTTTAGATTTACCCGTTAAAGGGTCAACTTCTGTAGCCTGTTTGCCGGTCTCTCGAGCACCACGGAATTTAGGATTCCCTACAATAATCGAAGGCTTTTTGCCCTGGAGATCAAGGGTTATTGCATCTTGGTTTTCGACTTGCCAGTTATCGCTCAACGAAGTAGTTAATAAGGCGATTTTCGCTAGCTGAGCCGTAAAATGATCCTTGTCATTGCCAATAATGTGTTCCCACAGAGGGAGGCCACCCATATCGCTCATCTGGTTCATTCGTTCATAGCCAGCAACCAAAAAGCTGCCCCACCCACAGGTCATGTCCAATAGTAACCTGTTCTCAGGGCGCAACGTTTCGATCGGAAGATTCTTCAAGATCATACGGGTTAAGTATAAAGGTGTATCGTAACGCCCCTCTTGCTTGCGCTTTTCCCTGCCTGGGTAAGCACGGATGTAGAGTTCACTTAGCATATCTGGCGTAAAGCTGCTATATGTCACTTGCTGTAACCTGGAATAAGCAGCTTCAACCGCATGAGCATCCTGCCCATCAATCACCTGATCAAAGTAGGCCGGAAAACGCTTAACGGCAGCCTGATATACATCTTCGATACTGGCACCTGGCTTCGTGAGGTCTGCCCCCAGTCTTCCTTTGTGCGCTAAAATGATTGCGCCCAACAAACGGACTGCATAATCAATAACCAGGTGCTCGCCTGCTCTCGATCCGATTCCTTTCCGAAGTAAGGCGACCGCTTCGCCAAATGTTTCAGCCAACAGATTACGAGTTATTTCCAGTGCAAAAAGCCGGAGTTGAAACGAATTGAGCTGCGAGAAGGCTTCAAAGACCGCAGTCCCAGTTTTAACCGCTACGATCCGCTCAGGATTAATATCTGCCTGGTATCTTTCAAAGAATGAGCCAACATCAGAGTAAAGATAGCCATCGCCTAGGGGCACTGGCTCCAGCCCACCATTATAGCTAATCCCAAATGGATGAATCCGTTCCTTCCTACCAATAAGGATAAACGGCGCCCCCGTGAAAGCTAGTTGTGTGATGATCCTATCATTGTAGAACTGTTCCTCGGGATCATAGTAAACCGTAATAGCGGCTGTGTCGATGTCATGATGCAACTGATTTGTGAAAGCCGCGTAGTTGACTTTGACCCGGCCCTCTTTGTTGCTCGCTGTAAACTCATGTTCACTCCGGATTGCATCCCGGAGAAATCTTTGTTCAAGGCCCGACTGAAT
>JBFLXP010000543.1:0-1968 GCA_040757315.1 Nitrospirota bacterium | reverse complement strand
CTGCTTCAGAACTGCGAGTTCATGAACTGCTCCGCCCATTCGGGAGGAGGGCTTTACAGTCTCAACGCCGAATCTGCCCTGGAGAACTGTCTCTTTCAAAACTGTTCGGCTCTGCTTTCGGGCGGCGGGCTGGCCTGTTACCGCCTCGGTCCCGCGATAAAGACTTGCAGGTTCATGAATTGCTCCTCGCAAAAAGAAGGCGGCGGGGCCTACTGCGCACAGTCCAATCCGGTTATCGAGAATTCCGTCTTCCAGAACTGTTCTACCAGGTATCTTTACGGGGGTGGGATGTACTGTGCACAGGCGAGCCCGATTCTCAAGAACTGCAAGTTCAATACATGTTCGGCCATGAAAGACGGAGGGGCTATCTACTGTGACGGCAAGAGCAGTCCCAGGGTGATGTATCCTCTGTTCACGAATAATAAACCGAACAATACAAATTGCGTCTTATAATTTCACCGGGATAAACCCCTCGGAGCCTCTTTATGACGACCGAAGGCGACAATGTCATAAGAAAGGATCAGACCGTTAGCGGCGACCTTGAGAAGCTGCTCGAGCAACGGGCCCACCTCGACGAACTCATACAGAAGAAGTTCACGAAAGTCATCACGATAATGTTCACCGACCTGAAGGGCTCAACATCCATCGCCGAGTCGGAGGGGGATATCGTCAGCCGTTTTCTGATCAAGAAGCACCACGACATCCTTATTCCCGTGATAAAAAAGAACGGCGGGATACTGGTGAAAACCATGGGGGACGGCACCCTCTCCTATTTCCAGACCGCAGCCGAAGGAGTTCGCGCTTCCGTCCAGATACAGACGAACATCAACGAATACAACGCCCAGAGAAAAAGCGGCCCCCCTATTCTCCTCCGCGTCGGGCTGAATACCGGCGCCGGGATTGTGGAGAAGAATGACATATACGGCGACGTGGTGAACACAGCATCGCGCTTCGAGTCCCTCGCGGGACCGGGGGAAATCTATATATCTGAGAATACATACGACGCCCTCGGGGAAGAGAAGGCGGGATTCTATTGTCGCTTCATCAAAGAAAGCGCCCTGAAGGAAAAAAAGGGGTCCTTCAAGATCTTTAAGGTGTTCTGGGACGTGGAGGAGATAGAACGGGACAAGTTTCTCGTCGGCTCTCCCCTCGCGGCGGGAAGTGGAGTCGAAACCGTCACATTTGATGCACCAAAGTCCGAACAGGAAATCCGTCCCGAGGACAGGAATGTTCTACGCAAGGCGAAACACTACGAAGAGGAGAAAGAATTCCTGAAACTCTTCCTTCTCTGCGAGGAAAACAGAAGGAATCCGAAGATCGAGGAAATCTATGAGAACCTGAAGAACAGCCTCGAGCGATATGACCGTATGGAAACGCGGTTCTTCGACGACGAAGCGCTCTGGTTTTTCAAGAGGACCATCGTAGTCGGCAGAGTGTCGCTGGCGGATTTGCCGATTACGAACCAGGCTCTGTCCAGGGTCCCGATACGTATAGGCATCAGGAACGGCAAAGGCTTTCTGGAGGTAGAAAGCAAAGGTTCGGACAAAATCAATACGATCGAGATCGAAACAGCGGCCGAAACCGTGCCGGTCAAGCCTGACTCGGAATATTCTCTCGGGAAGAACGGAAAAATCATTTTCTCCCTCTGTTTTCCGCTCGAATACCGGGTGTTCAGGGACAGATTCCTGGCGCTGAAGATTATGAACCCCGAGGAATGTATCAAGAAACGCTTTCATGTTGCGCTCGCCGATATCTGGAAGGACTTCGCCGAAGAAAGCGGCAAGACGATAATCATCGGCAAATAGACGCAGTCTTCCCAACAAGACGTGATATCGAAGATGATTATTGAAAGATGCAAAAGTAATGTCCTATTTTTGTCATTCCGGCTTGCCCGGAATCTTTCTTCAGAAGGACTCCCGACAAGCGGGAGTGACAGATTAAGGGGGAAATTGCATAGGTCATTAGTTA
>JBFLXP010000542.1:0-1969 GCA_040757315.1 Nitrospirota bacterium | reverse complement strand
GTTCGTTGGGAACGGAGAGAAAGCGGAATGCAAAGTATTCGCCCTTGACAGGGGAATGGTTGCCCTTGTCGATCATCCCCACCAGAAAGTTTACGCTGTAGTCTGTCTGAACGGCTAAGCGGTATCGCGGCTGTATCCAAAAGACAATCAGGGAGATGAGGAGGACTGAGAGGATGGCGGCTGCCGCCTTTTCGGTACGTCCTGCCTTTCTTTTCCTGAACTTATCTCTTATATTCGTGAGTGATATCCTTGAACTGTCCCGCATTGAGGACCGCCTCCTTGAGTAAAACAAGCTCTTTCCTCGCCTGAACATCCTTTGTAAAAGTGTCAAAGAAGGTCCCTACTTCCTTTACGGCCTGCTCTCTGTCCATCTTCTGTGTCTTGAGTTGTTCATAGGCCACGAGCTCCTTCAAATCGACGACCACGATATCCCGCCGCAAGTATTTCCATGTCACTATAGCGGAGATAGCCGCCGATACCGTTACGATTACGACAATGCCGAATGCTATCCGTAGGTTTCTATGCATTTCCGTATGCCATCCTCCAGTCCGTAATTTTCGACCATCTTCTTTCTCTTCGAGACGTCGTCTGCATCAGTCGTGTATATCCAGTAGAGTTGTCGCGGGATCTCCAGCCTGCCAACCCCCCGGCCGAAGGGGGTAATAAAGAATATCTCCGAATAATACCCCTTCACTGTCTTGAGGCTGCCGAGCTGATCAAACTCGTATTCTGAGAGCGCGATCTTGCTCTCGTTCTTCAGCATGTTTATGCTCTCCTGCTTCTGGCTCAGGAGGAGCCAGTGCGCTGATTGGAACATCATCTCCAGTGTGCTCTCGTTCTTGTAGAAATCGTGGACGCCCTGCGTTATTGTTATCGCGCTTGAGCCGTGCTTGCGAAATGTCCTATATCCGCGTTCGATGAATTTCGCGACCTGTGGATCATCAAAAAATTGCCATGCCTCATCGAAAATGAGCAGCTTTCTCTTGCTCCGGTCGTCGTCCATATAGACAACCCTGTATATGTGGTAGAACAGGACCATCAGAATGACGTTCCGTAAATCCTCGCGGTGGCTGAGGTGCTTGAGTTCAAGAACGACGAACTTGTGGGCCAAATCTATGTTGTTCTTGCCGTTAAAGAACTTACCGAAGACGCCGGCCGTGCTCCAGCGGAACAAGTTTGTCGAAAGAAGGTTTGTCACCTGTTTTTTGAGGAGGTCCCCGGTCGCCTCCGCAAGCTGCCTCAGTGATTCTATGACTTTATCGACATTCGTCTCCTGCCCGTGCTTGAGCCATGCGTCTTTTATAGCCTCCTCGATGACGGACTTCTCCGTGTCGGTAATCTTCTCGGTGGGTTTTGCCATCTTGGCTATGAGATTGATGAAGAGGTCCATGTCTTCATCTATGTCCCTGCAATCGGAAAAAGGATTGAGGACGATATCCGCATCCTCGCGGAAATCGAGGAAAACCCCGCCCAGTGACTCGCAAAGGGTCTTATAGCTCTCCCCCACGTCTATGACCCATATGTTGGACACCTGCGGGAGCGTGTAATATGACGCGAGAATGTGCTGGATCAAAAAGCTCTTTCCCGATCCTGTCTTGGCGGCGACACAGGCATTGTATCCCTCGGCCCCGTCGAAGAGACTGAAGAACATCTGCTGACCTCTTCTGGATACGAAGGGGACATGGGGAGACCCGGTCCCCTTCCAGTCGGCCTGGACTGGGCTCAGATGGGCGGCGTTGAAGTCGAACATGGTCCGTCCGCGCTTGATGAGCGCTTCGTCGATCTCGTAGGACAGATTCATGGGCGTCGCCGCCAGGAAAAGACCGAGGTTCATCGATCTTATTTCTTCCTGGACCTTATATCCGCGCATATTGAGCATGCTTTTGAGGACCTGGGCGCTTTTGCTGATAATGATATAGTCGGGATGATACATCCACCAGACCAGATATGCCTTGATAAGCTTGTTGCC
>JBFLXP010000541.1:0-1977 GCA_040757315.1 Nitrospirota bacterium | reverse complement strand
CTGATTCATAGAATTTCTTTGCCCTTCCTATGTCATTTGCGGGTATCTCGAACCAGTTTACGGGATTAATTTTCCTGTCCATTTCATCCTCCTGTTCTTAATTTTGATTTTAGGAGGATTTTGGGGGAGAGTCAAGGGCAGGGGGCGTTGAGGATTATTTATCTAGGGTTGAGTGCATCGCTACAATAGCGAGGATGGCATTGTATCCCCAATGAACTGCTATTGCCGGTCCAACTGCGGAGGATTTGAGCCGTAGCCACAGCGCCGCAATTGCCATCCCAGTTATCCCAAATATTGAGGGCAAAAAATGGTACATTTCAGTTATGTGTAAGGTAACGAATATAACAGTTGTCAAGACCGCGGCCCAGACAGTACCAAATGATTTACAATATCCGCCGAAAAGAACTCCCCTGAAAAGGAGTTCCTCTATCGGAGGCGCGAACACAATCGCAATCATGAGCCATAACAACTGAGATAAACCAGGAGTAATGGCCATTTTGGCCACGGGGCCAAGTGTAAGATCAGCGTCTTGAGGGGAAAACATGATAGACACTGCAAGATAGCACAAACCTGCAAAGAGGCCAACACCCAAACCCTGAGCGATTCTCCTCGAAGAACCAAGGGTCCATGCTGCTCCCGTCGGGCTATTGTCTTTCAGGTGTCCCTCAATCATTAATTTCGACATCAGAAAGGTTGCCAGTCCGCTAGCAACGAGTCCAATGATTGCAGCAGGTGCCACAATCGATTGAGTCATTGCCGCGAATTGCTTAGTATCATTGAGGTCATTGCCCTGAAACACCGAAATAATGATGCCTGCTATCCCTGTGAAGATTCCAAATATAATCTGAGTGCCTAGGAAGACCAGCAGAATTACGGTGGCACGGCATGCGCGAAGCTGTACCTTTTTGGATGAAGACTGAGTTGCAGCGCTGGTTTGCACTGGCATGTCGTTCATCAATCGCTCCGACTTGTTCCATCAAATGTCTTAGTTATCAAAAGAGACATCTCTTCCATTGCCCTTTCAAGCGCATCGGATGAAAGGCAGTCATCGGTCGACTTGATGAGTTTGGCAGCCTTCAGCTCTTTTTCTATAGAAAATACCCTGTCGAAGCCGGCTCCCAGTATATGTGAAATACATGTCGTAATTTTGGCCCTAACGAAATACTTTTGTGCCCATGCGGTGTCTTGCACATCAATGAAATACTTGCCATCAAAGAACTCGTCTTGGACTTGAAAATCATGCTGGAAAAATATATGCTCGGATATCCAATCAATGACATCATTTTTTCTTACACTAAAGGCAGGGAATGAAGAAACATCGGTTTTAAGTTCGAAGCGCGCCGGAATTTGCACCATTGGCTTGGAGCCACAAACAAAAGCCGGTGGATAAAGGTTTAATTCATAAGCACGCTCATGGCGATTTAGTGTGATGCTCCCGCCGCCATAGTCAACTTTAAGCTCAGTCGCTAGTTGCCGGAGCGTTAAGGCAACGGTAAGCTCATCAATAAACATAATTTCCCCCCGGCAGTGTTTGAATATTCAAGTGTGTTCGTGGCATTTTGGAATGATTTTAGGGTAAATCCGAAGGGGAGTCAAGAAAAATATAGATGAAAAAATCTCACAGCTCCACTTTTGTCAAAACCCCGTGCAGTTTCTTCGGCGGGAAGTTGTAGAAGCGGATGAAGATGGACGTGTTTCTCTTTATGAAATAGAACAGTTTCCATATCGGGTTCATGGTGCTTATCTCCTCAACTCCGTAAAAAACAGTCCTCTCCTCGATGCCGGCGCCGCGAAGCTCTTCCTCTATATCCACGACCTCCATATACCCCATCTGCACCTCAAAAACGCGAAGTCCGGGCGCAAGGTCAGGCTTGAAGAAGCTGGTAATGCCGTAAGGGTCATCCCTCTTGATTATCGATACAAGGATATTGTCTTCGTATATGATTCCGTGGAAATACATGGTCTGCGTTATATAAA
>JBFLXP010000540.1:0-1978 GCA_040757315.1 Nitrospirota bacterium | reverse complement strand
CAAAAGCGCATAGAATAAGAATCGGTAAATAAAAGAAATTTTCTTGCTGTACCAAGCATAAGCAGCTTGCAGAGACATTATGAAAAAGAAGAAATTTGTCCGGCATTACGTTAATACCAAAAGAGAAAAAGTGGGACCCTGCAACATCTGTAAGACTCACACGGAGCTGACATGGGATCACGTACCTCCGAAGGGCGGTATTGACCTGACAGTGGTTGAGATGGAAAAGGTCTCCGAATTGCTTGTTGCAGGGCACGATGAAATCAAGTTTTCAGAGTCTCAAAATGGCGTCAAATACCGGACCGTCTGCAGAAGCTGCAACGAGACAATCGGCCATAGATATGATCCTGCGCTTAACGAGTTTTCATTGACCGTGGGAAGATATCTGAAATCAGGTCTGTCCTTTCCCAGGGTTGTTCATCACCGAGCAAAACCGGCAGCTATGATCAGGGCAATTCTCGGCCATCTGATCGCGGCAAAGATTGAAATTGATGACTGCCTGTTTGACAGGAATGTAAGAGACTTTGTCCTCGATGAAAGCAAGCCGATACCCGATGATACTTTCATTTTCTACTGGCTCTATCCGTATGAACAGTCAATCGCAATGAGAGACTTCGCCATGCCCGCTGTTCGTGGCAACTTCAGCAAGGATATCGGATTTTGTCAGGTACTGAAGTATTTCCCTATCGGATACCTCGTCATCAATAAGCCAGCCTATGAGGGGCTGGAGGAACTGACCCGTTACCGGAATCTATCCGTTGATGAAGAGGTCGAGATTCCGATCCGCCTGGATCGTGTTGAACATTCCCACTGGCCTGAGATCGTTGACAATTACAATATTGTACTTGCAAGCAAGACTACCGGGAATGCGATCTTGGCAAAACCGAAGAGGAAAAAGAGATAGATGTTAATAACCCCTTCTATTCGAAGGGAAGTATTGTCGCGGCCTCTGGGCTATTGTTAGAACCGAAACAGTCTTGTTTCATGTCCACCTCCGAAGCTGTTTGGATTAACTCAAGCGTTTTGATCAATGATTTGTGCAACTTTGTCATCACACTGAAGTGCATGACGATCATTACAGCAGCAATCACGATCCCGGTTACAAGTAACAGCAACCAGCGTGAACAATCAACCGTCGCAATGTCGGGCCTACCTGATAACCCAGAGACCGACAGGTACAGACCGAGTTACGACATGAGTATTTTACCATGGAAGTTCCGCCAAGTGCCCCCTTTATCGGACGGGCTTCATTATTCCAGCCAATTTTCAAAAGTAATGTCAGACCTGGCCACTTTCTTTATCGCATCCATGTTGTCACGAGTTACTAAAATGAGATTATGAGCCATGGCGACGGCTGCGAGCCACAGATCGTTTTCCTGAATCTTCAACTCCTTTGAGGTGGTAGGGTCCTTCCATTCTTCTACTCTCTTATTGTAATTTTTCCTCTCTCTTTTACTCCGAGGAGCACAATAGTTGAAAAGTCGTGCCCGCAGCTCAGCATAATAGTCACGTGCCAGATTGGTGTTGATATCCAAAAGAAGATCTGAACGATTGAAAGCTGCAAGTAAGTCCCTGGCGAGTTTGTGCTCTTCGGGTTTTTCATAGGGTGCGACACGCAGACCATATTCAACCTCGCCAACATTTATAGGGCACAAAAAAACCCGTGTTCCTTCGGGCAGGGTGTTCCAGTGTTTTTCTAATGCCTTGCACTCAGGGCCCGTGCCGCCGGCCTTCAATTCAGCTAAAGGGCCAAGGATGTTTGTATCAAGGAGATAATACCGCAGTTTCACTCGTCTTCCCTTCCTATGCCCTTCAGATAATCAAGGAATGACTTGTCTCGAATAACTGGAAGTCTCTCCATAATTTTCTGAGGTGTTGCTTCTCTGAACCGGTCAGAAATGTAAACATGTAGCGGAATCCAAGAGTCAATTTCCAGAGGAATGTATCCTGTAAATTCAAAGGGGACAGGTCGTTTTTG
>JBFLXP010000539.1:0-1983 GCA_040757315.1 Nitrospirota bacterium | reverse complement strand
GTAATAGCAGATGCCTCCCATTCCTTATCTCCGGCGCTTTTGCTCGCTGCGTGTGTAGCCCTGTCAGGCGCGGTCGGCTCTCTGTTCCTCGGCAACACATCCCCAAAACACAACTATATCTCGGATTGAAGCCTTGCTGCTAAAAAACGGTCGGGTCTAAGACAACGTCATTTGTCGCATTATAGTTTTCCAGATCCAGCGATAACATAGTGAACGCTTGATTTATGGGTCATTGCGAGCACCTGAAGGGTGCGTGGCAATCTCATTGGAAAAGGCGTCATTGCTTCGTTTCACTCGCAATGACATTTCTTATCGCCGGATTTGGGATATAATAAAATGCATATTGTCCATGCCATTATCAGATGTCAAAGCCTTTAAAGGCTTGAGGGATGACCTCCCTTTTATGCAACGATAGGGTAAATGCTTTCTTAAGATAGGACATAAGAGCAAATACAGAGGAGGATAAGAATGATGCTTTCTGAGAGGGCGAGAAAGATTAAACCTTCTCCAACGCTGGCGATGGACGCAAAGGCAAAGGCAATGAAGGCAGAAGGTGTGGATGTCGTCAATTTCGGTGTAGGCGAACCCGATTTCGATACCCCGGAGAATATCAAAGAAGCCGCAATAAAAGCAATCAAGGACGGTTTTACTAAATATACTCCCGTCGGCGGCATCGATCCTTTGAAAGATGCGATCATTCAAAAGTTCAACACGGACAATAATCTGAGCTATGCGAGAGAGGAAGTTCTGGTCTCATGCGGCGCGAAGCACAGTCTATACAATATCGCCCAAGCTCTCCTCAGCCCCGGGGATGAAGTTCTCATTCCATCGCCCTACTGGGTGTCGTATCCCGATCAGGTCTTATTAAATGATGGGGTTCCCGTTTTTGTCAAGACATACGAGACTGATTCCTTCATGGTCAAACCGGATGCTGTCGAAGCCAGTGTCACGAAGAAGACAAAGGCCATCATTCTGAATTCCCCGTCAAACCCTACCGGGCTGACTTATGACCGGAAGACTCTCGAACGGATCGCTGAAATCGCCCTGAAACACGGAATGTATGTGGTTTCGGACGAGATTTATGAAAAACTGACCTATGACGGGGTCGAACATGTGAGTATCGCTTCATTGGACCGGAGCATACAGGATAGAACGATTGTAGTGAACGGTCTTTCGAAATCATATGCTATGACCGGCTGGCGGATGGGGTTTGCAGCAGGACCGAAGGAAATCATCAAGGCTATGACAAACATTCAGAGCCAGTCCACTTCCAATCCCAACTCGATCGCGCAGAAAGTGGCTGTGGCGGCGCTCAGGGGCCCGCAGGATTCCATACTGGCCATGAGGGCCGAATTCGACGAGAGGAGAAAATTCCTCGTCAAAGAGCTCAATGCCACACCGGGCATAATGTGTTTGACGCCGACGGGCGCTTTTTATGCGTTTCCGAATGTTTCAAAGATTTACGGCAAATCATGGGAAGGAAGAACCGTCTCCTCTTCGGCCGAACTGGCTTTGTACCTTCTTGAAAAAGCGCGGGTCGCGCTCGTTCCCGGAGGAGCCTTTGGAGACGACAACTATATCAGACTGTCCTACGCGACATCGCTGGAAGAAATCAGGAAAGGGATAGAGCGGATACGAAAGGCAGTAGGCGATCTTTCGTAGCATATGCGGTGGCCGATTTTTTCGTGAGAAGAGCAGATGCGGCACCATCGCTCATTCTCGGTTCCGATAAGAATCGTGATAAAGCCGCTCCAATGCCGCATCTGCTCTTCTTCACCATGCGTTTGCGAATTGGTTGGGTTTAGGAGAATTTTTCATTGAACAACGAGGAATCAAAAGAATACCGTTCAGGATACGTGTCCATTATCGGACGTCCCAATGTCGGGAAATCGACCCTGCTGAATTCCGTTCTTGGGGAAAAGATTGCGATTGTGACACCCAGACCGCAGACGACGCGGAATAAGATCATCGGCATTAAGACTC
>JBFLXP010000538.1:0-1986 GCA_040757315.1 Nitrospirota bacterium | reverse complement strand
TCCTTGATGGTCGTCGTCTTTTCGCTCTTGATGCCGAAAATCTCTTGCGGAATGACCGGCACAAAGGTATGCGAAATGATTTCGCCCTGGACATCGACGACGAAGACATAGGATACTCCCGCAATCTCCGTGAACTGGTCTATCATGGCCTGCACGGTCGAGGCTTCCCTGTTCAGGAGAGTCTCTACGCTGGAACTCGCAATGCTCCGCGCAATCGCCGTCCCCTTGCTCTTGTATTCCGCGATGAGGTCGTTATAGAGGTTCCATCCCGTGGAAATCGCAGTGGTGACGGCAATGATCGCAAACAGTACGATAATGATCAGCAGGGTTCTCTTAAAGAGCTTCGACATGATCATCTCCTCCAGCGGGACCAGTCTTTGATCGGGACAAACCTTCCGTTTTCAACCGTAGTATAATAGACTTTATCCAGGCCCTGATGTTTTTGAGGCCCGAAAGAGACCGGGGCATCAATGCCGATGTCGAGTTCACGCATTCCTTCGACAACCTTCTTTATGTCCGAGCGTTCAGGGTCCTTCTGCATTCTTTTGAGAATCTCAATGAGCACTTTCGCGTTCAGAAAGCCTTCGAAACCGACGAAACTGTAACGCAATGGCTTGTATTCCTTGTCGACGAGATCATTGGGAGGAAAAGGGTTATGGCTATCCATCAGCGCCCTGTATTCCCGAACCGCGGGGAGAGATAGATCTTCATAGCTCGGAACGACCTGCGAGTTAATAAGATTGAGCGTATAATTCTTCCCCATCTTCCTGGCCGTTTGAAGCAGAAGATTCACAAGGAATTCACTACCGACGAAGGACACGTTTGCGATCGGCACATCGAGGCCTGCGTTGCGGGCATCTCGTATAAAAGCTGCGCAGGCGGCATAGGCGCCGATGGAGATTACCGCGTCCGGATCGGATTTCTTGATGATGTCGACCTGCTGCTTCATGCTGTCGGCATAGGTCGTGCCCCTTCTATAGGTGGCTTCCCCGACGATCTTCAGGCCGTAACGGGCGAGCGTCGTTCGGACGCCGTCCCAGCCGCTCCTTCCATAGGCGTCAACCTGATAGAAGACGGCTATCCTCTGCCTTCCAATCGCGACAAGATTGTCCACGAGACCTGCTGTTTCGTCCTGATAAGAAGCTCTGAGATTGAACACAAATTGATCATAGGGAGGTTGTCTGTGGGGTTGTGCTCCCGTGAAAGGGAAAAAAAGATAAATGTGTTTGTCGCTGTTGCTTTTCAAGATTGGAAGGATTCTCGTAACCGTCGGAGTTCCCACGTAGTCAAAGAGAAGGAAGACATTATCCGAATCAACGAGCTTGATGGTGTTTCTTATGGCAGGCGCAGGATTGTAACCGTCGTCGTGAGCGATTATTTTGATTTTCTTTCCGTTTACGCCGCCCTTCTTGTTTATATGATCTATATAGGCCATAGAGCCCCGGTACAGTTCGTTGCCGAGCCCGCCGGTGGCGCCTCTGAAGGCTGCGGACATGCCTATGCGAATGTCCCCGGCCTGGCAGAAACCCGAGGAGATAAGCGTGAAGAAGAGAGAAAGGAATAGACTTGAAAGAACCGGTGCAAAGTTCCGCTTCATCCGGCGATACACCGTCCTTCGCCCGCTTCCATGATAAGACTTTAAAACTGGACCTGGCAGCGCCTCACTCCGTTTCCTTCGTCGTTCAACCAGAGCAGCGTTTTGTTGTTGCGGCGACACCAGTTCTTCACGTCGTTTTCGAAAGTCGAACAATCCGCCAGGACCTCAAGCACATCGCCTTTCTTCAACTTCAGAGCCTTGATGGTCATCTGGATCGTCGGCTGCGGGCATTTGAGCCCTTTTGCGTCGAGCAGGACAACAGACACGGAGACTCCCTCCACTATTTAATTTATGCTTCGTTCGTATTTTACATATAAGACGGAATTATTGCTAACCGTTCTTTCTAATACGTTTTTGTTCGTACATCGACTGGTCGGCCTGCGCCAGGA
>JBFLXP010000537.1:0-1989 GCA_040757315.1 Nitrospirota bacterium | reverse complement strand
CTGCTTCAACTCGAAGCTCGGAAGGATCATCAACGAGCAAGGGCGTCCTCAGATAGGAAAATCCTTCGGATCTGCGAAAGACCCCGACTGCGAGGGGTTCACTCCGGAAGAGCTGTCCAAACTGGACTTCTCCCGCCTGGATCTTAGCGAGTACATCAACGACATGCAGTCGGAGATGGATATCACCGGCGGGCAGTTGAAGGCTCTCGAGGGGATGCAGAACTGGTTCGACAACCAAAACGGCAATTCGCAGAACAAATCCTTCAGCCCCGGATCGACCGATACCGGCTATTAGCACCGAAGGGCGGAAGTAATATGAGTACATGATCACGATATTCAAGCCTACCCTCAGATGCAATATCCGGTGTACTCACTGCTTCGTCGGGGACCAGAGGACGGCATACCGGGATATGTCGCGAGAGGACGCCATCGAAGTGCTCTCCAAGATCCCGGCCGGGTCGGAATTGATATTGCACGGCGGCGAACCGACCTTGTTAGGTGTGGATTATTACAGGGACATATTCGCCCCTCACCGCGGGAAGTTCCACACATCGATTCAAACCAACCTCATGCTCATCGACGACCGCTGGGTGGATTTTATAGGAAACGACCTGAGAGGCAGAATGAGCACCTCGTTCGACGTTGCAGCCTCCCTTCGGCCTATCGATACCGCCCTCTGGCTGGATAGTATCAATAAGCTCAAAAATAGGAGGATATACCCCTATGTCGTCAGCATGCTCTGGCAGGGGAATGAGGACAGTCATCGCGATATGTATGCCTTCTTCGATTCACTGGACCTCTCATTCCGCCTAAATCCCGTCGAGAATATCGGATACGCCAAGGCGAGATTCGGCCAGCTCCGCCATGAACGCCTCAAGTATGCCGAGGCCGTAATCCACCTCTTTGATCAATGGTTTATGGCCACCCGCGCGAAAATCATAGTCGACCCGTGTGCCGAGATACTGAGTTTCCTGGTTATCGGCAATTCCGTGAGAAAATGCCCGTTTACCGCGAAATGCGCCCTTCACTTTATCAGCATCAACCCAGACGGATCGGTATTTCCCTGTGGAGGGTTCGACGATTTCCCTGGATTCAATTACGGGAACCTGCTGACCAACACCTTGCAGGAGGTAATGAAATCCCCTGTCCGGATCGAGGCATCGAGGCGCGGCACCAGGCTGCCCGATGCCTGCTATAAGTGTTCATACTTTCCTGTTTGTAATGGAGGCTGCAGGCTTGAGGCTTATAGCTATCACGGAGACATATACAGGGCGACCTCCCTATGTGATGATTACTTGAAGATATTCCGGCACATAGAAGAAAGGCTTGAGCGCGAAAAAGGCGACGTAAACGACTGGTGGTTCGCGCTTTACGAGCGGAGGGAGGAGATTAATGGGCACGATCTACCTTAAGATAACCCGCCGCTGTAACATAAGGTGCGGTCACTGTTTCATTAGGGAGTACGAAGGGGACATGGGACGACAGGTTATCGCCCGAGTTGCCCGGTTGTTCCCCTCGTCCATTATTGTTTTCCACGGCGGCGAACCCACTCTGGCAGGGGTCGAGTATATCGAGGAAGCCATCTCGGTCCTCGGCAATCGTGCCTACATACTGCAAAGCAACATGATCGATTTCGGACCCATATGGATCCCGCTCCTGAAGAAACACTTCGACAGCAAAATAGGCACAAGCCTCGACACTTCCAGAATGCCCTATATTGACCGATGGCTCTCCAACATCAGACGTGCGGCAAACAACTCGATTCATGTGACCGCGGTGGTTACTATCACGGCAGATATGACGGTAGAGAACCTGGCCGGACTCCTCGATCGTTTTGAAGAGGCAGGGGGGACATCCTTCAGACTCCAATTCGTCACACCGGTCAAGACGCCGCCTGTGTCGAAGAAAGACTATGTGACTTTCATAAAAACGTTTTATGACCACCCTCTAAATGAAAGCAGACGAAGAATCGAGGGCGCGGCATGTTTC
>JBFLXP010000536.1:0-2016 GCA_040757315.1 Nitrospirota bacterium | reverse complement strand
GCTTTCCGAAGCGTCTGTTGCACTCTTTAACCACTTGAGGAAGACAACTGTAGTCGCCGGCGCTCAAAGAAGTGAAAGATATTTCTTCATATCCCGTGTTTTTCAGCGCCGATTCAGCAAGCTCAAGAACCTTTTCAGGGCTCCTCTCTCTGACGGGACGATAAATCATTCCGGCCTGGCAGAATCTGCAACCCATCGAGCATCCCCTCGAAACCTCGATATTGATCCTGTCATGGACGATCGCCGTATACGGGACTATCGGACTGTCCGGATATGGGGCATCGTCGAGCGAGGTCACGAAGCGCCTCTTTACCAGAGCCCCGCTATCACCTCCGTTGGAACGGTGAACAGATGGCACATATATTCCTTCGATCCGCGCAAACGCCTGGAGAAGAGACTCCTTCTTGTTGTCTCCACCCTTCTTCCAATCATTATAAGCCCGCAGAAGCTCGACGACCGCCTCTTCGCCGTCTCCGATAACAAACGCGTCTATGAAAGGAGAGAGGGGGAACGGGTTAACCGTGCACGGTCCTCCGGCGACGACGACCGGGAAAGTGCCGCCGGAAGAAAGAAGCCTGTCTTCGGTTCTTAACGGTATTCCTCCAAGAGAGAGCATGTTGAGCACCGTTGTATATGAAAGCTCATACTGAAGGCTGAATCCGACGATATCGAAATTCCTGAGCGGACGGCGCGTTTCGAGCGATGAAAGAAGAAGACCTTTTGATTTCATCGCCTCCTCGAGGTCCGTCCATGGATGAAACACCCTTTCCGCCGACGCAAATGGAAGGTCATTAATAATCTTGTACAGAATCCTCAGGCCGAGATGGGACATTCCGATCTCATAGATATCTGGGAAGGCGAGGGCGACCTTCACCGATCCATCCTTATGGACGGCATTAATCTCTCTGTTGATATACCTGCTTGGTTTTTGGAAAAAAGACGGGTTCACAGAATAAGCATACCATCAGAGAGGCGCAATTATCAAGGGTTTGTGAGGCTTCGCGCGGCAAGCCGAATCCATGCTATAATACTTCCGATGAGAAGAATCTTAGTCTTCATCTTCATATCCATGCTGACGCTCTCGGTTCTTTCCTGCGGGGGGAAATCCGCTGTCAGGAAACCTGCTGAAAAATTCGATCCTGAAAAGGCTTTTGCGCGGGCGAATGAACAATTCGACAAGAAAGACTATGAGCAGGCGCGGGCGACATTCCTTGAAGTGAAAAACAGAGACATGACGAAGAAGTACGCGCCGCTTGCACAGCTCAAGATAGCCGATTCCTATGTGAAAGAGGAAGAGACGGAGCTTGCGGTCGCCGAATACCGGAAATTCCTTGAAGCATACCCGGATCACCAGTACGCCTCATACGCCCAGTATCAGATAGCCACCGTGTATTTCGAACAGATTGAAGGCCCGGAAAGGGGCTATGGAGGAGCGGCAAAGGCGCTTGAGGAGTTTGAAAAACTGAAGAAGCTGTATCCCCGGAATCCTTATAGGGATGTCGTCGATCTGAAGATCGAAAAGTGCAAGAACGTCATAGCTGAATATGAATATCTGGTAGGGTCATTCTACTATAAGAAAGGCTCTTATGCCGCGGCCATCGGGAGATTCGAAGGACTGCTCAAACAATATCCCGATTACAAAGGAGAGCCGCAGGCGCTTTATTACGCGGGTTTGTCCTACAAGAATCTCGGCCAGAAAGAAAAGGCTGTGGAGTACCTGGCGCGCCTGATAGAAAAGTATCCGGGGAACAAGCTTTCGGGCAGCGCAAAAAAAGAGATCGCTTCTCTGAAGAAGTGAAGACCCGACAGTCCGCCAGCCAATCAATTCCGAAACCCGTCAAAACCTATTTCCCCGCATTCCTTGATCTGAGCCGCAGGAGAGTCGTCGTGGTGGGCGGCGGCAAGGTTGCTGAAAGGAAGATCAGCTCGCTGCTCAAGACGGGCGCGTTTCTGACAGTGATAAGCCCGGAGATAACAAAAAAGATCCGGAAAGAAAAAGATGCGGGCCGTTTGACC
>JBFLXP010000535.1:0-2026 GCA_040757315.1 Nitrospirota bacterium | reverse complement strand
CCCTCGTGATGTTCGATTCGACAATACTTTAGAGCGAAGCATTTACTACAATCATTTTGACGGGTTTACGGCAAGAAGCAATATCGGTCTCGACAAAACACTGGAATACTTTGATCGACTGGGGATAAAAGAATTCATTAATCTCGTCACCTCGTCAGACAATTATTCACCACAAAAGTACCCAGGCGCTAAAGCTGACGATGCAGCTCCATTTGTACGGACATGGATGCTGGCTATCCCGACTTTCAACGGCTTGCGCCTGTCGCTGTCTGAATCATCAAGACTGAGGTATGGAGATAAACCTGACTCGTGGGCCGAGTGCATTCAAAATGTGTGGTTAAAAAATGACCAAATTGACATTGATGCTACTTTGACCCCCGGACTGAATGTCGTTATTGGCGGTTCATCCAGCGGAAAAACGCTTTTCGTTGACTCGCTCTATAGGAAGATTACTGGCGAACTTGATCAGAGTGACTACCTTAAGACACCGTATGGGATTCAAGACATTCAGGTAAAGAACCCGGCAGGTCAAACTCCCCACTACCTTCCTCAAAACTATATCATCAAGGTATGTGACCAGAAAGATAAGGAAAACACCATCGATGATATATCAATTTTGAAGAGAGTATTTCCCGCCGATAAAGAAGAACGCCAAGAAATCGAAAATGGCCTTCTCGAACTGAGTTCCCGGCTAAGCTTACTGGTCCAATCAGTTAAGGAGATTGGATTACTACAAGATCGCTTATTGAGAATACCAAAGTTGTCTCATCTCATCGTCACAGACGTTATTCAAGGCAATCCGCTCAAATGTATATTGCCCGATGACAAGACCGTTGAATCAATTGCATATGGCAAGGCAAGGTATAATCGCGAAACTAAGTACCTTGATGATATTGAGAACTTCTTGTCTCGGAATCCTTTGATCAACCACGATGGTATCCTTGTAGAAAGACTGAAAAATGAGCTCAAGATAGCCCTTGATTATTCAGAGATCGAGTCGGTCATTCGCCAGATAATCACTACTCATGAAAAAGAAATTGATAGCGCACAAGAAACTGAGAACCGAGAAATTGCGACCAAGAGACAACAGTTTGAAAGCTTGCTGGAATGCATCAGGCGATATTTCACCTTCCACAAGGAGTTTTACGAAGCATTAGAAGCAATTTCCAAGTTTTCCATCAAGATTACAACAAAAGAGATTAAGTCTATGGGGCACAAACTATTTATTGACAACGAATTTGAGCTATCCAAAGAAAAATTTCTTGAAGCAGTGAATAGTATGCTTAAGCCCGAGTATGCAATTAAGACTTTTGGTGATATCAGACCTGAGACTTTGTTTGAGGGAAAGTTTCGAAAACGTGATCCAAAGGTGGCTGACTACGATGATTTCAAGAATCGGATAAACGGGCGATTTAGGAGCATGAACAAAAAGAAGTATCGGATAATTACAAAAGAGGGAAAGGACTTCGAGAAGTTGAGTGCTGGATGGAAAACTTCAGTTATTCTCGATCTGATACTCGGCGGGGACGCCGACAACGCTCCCCTGATTATTGATCAGCCTGAGGACAATCTGGCAACGGGCTACATAAACTCCGGATTGCTTCGGGCAATAAAAAAATGCAAGACCAAAAAGCAGATTATTCTTGTGTCGCATAATGCCACAATACCTATGTTAGGCGATGCCCAGAATATTGTCATGTGCAGAAATGATGACAAGAAGATCACTATCAAATCAAACCCACTGGAAGGCGCAATCGATGGCAGAGATGTTGTTGACTTGATAGCGGAAACTACGGATGGCGGAAAAATTTCGGTGAAGAAACGAGTCAAAAAGTACAACCTGAAGAATTTTAGGGGGACTGATGAAACTAATATTCAAGAAAGATGAGGAAAGCCAAATCAGCGTATTTCAGGTCATTCACGGACAAGAAAGAGAATTTTCCTATGTGAATATGATCAAAGACCTCATAAAGTCAAAGCAAATGGAACCGCCTGAGATATCGGCCGGATTTACTGATGCGGAAGT
>JBFLXP010000534.1:0-2026 GCA_040757315.1 Nitrospirota bacterium | reverse complement strand
GAATGAACACTGAGTTTTTATCCAGAGGAAACTATGAAACAAGTATTTTACGAACCAATCGGGACAGTTCACACTCCTTTTAGAGATGCTCAGGATATGCCGATACAGACAAAAGGAGGCATGGGCATCAGGGGCACGATAAAGCTTAAGCCGTCCTTTGCTGAAGGGCTGAAGGATATCGAGGGATTTTCACATATCATATTGATATATCATTTCCATCGTTCAAAAAACTACTCCCTAATGGTAAAACCGTTTCTGGACGATAAGCTTCGCGGCGTATTTTCGACAAGGGCGCCAAAGCGCCCCAATCCGATAGGAATATCGGTTGTCAGGCTCAGAAAAGTGGAAGGCAGAGTGCTTCATATTGAGGACGTGGACATTGTGGACGGGACGCCGCTATTGGACATAAAACCCTATATTCCGGACATCGACGCATTTAAGACAAGGCGCATAGGATGGCTTTCGAAGAAAACAAAACGGTTCAGGAAGGCGAGATCCGACAGGCGGTTCGAGTCGTAGATTTCCTCTCGGGGGATACGAATTTTGTTGACGGAGATATTATGATTACGGCAGACACCATTACCTTAAGCACGAATGGGTTCACCGATGTCATTGACATAACCGAAAAAGTTACGAGGATAGCGGAACAATCGGGAATTCAGAATGGTTTGGTTACTGTCTTCTGTTCGGGTTCGACAGGCGGCATAACTACAATCGAATTTGAATCCGGCGTCATCAACGATCTGAAGAAAGCCATAGAAAAAATCGCACCTTCCAACATCCCTTACGAGCATGATAAAAGGTGGGGAGACGGCAATGGCTTCTCTCACGTCCGGGCTGCACTAATGAAACCTTCTCTGACAATTCCTGTAGTAAACGGCAAGCTTGCGTTGGGGACATGGCAGCAGATTGTATTCATGGATTTTGATAACCGGGAAAGGAAAAGGAAGGTTGTTGTTCAAATTATGGGTGAGTGAGCACGAGAGAGGCATTTGTTCCACCTGATAACTGATACCCAGGACATTTTAGCGCGACCGTTGGTTTCCAAACGTAACGGTTATCCCTGACGTAATAGAACCATCCTGAAAGAAACGGGATAGAGACATCATAACGGTTGTCGCCTTCTCCCTATTACAAACACTCCGTTAATCCACGATAGAACATAAACTTTCAAATGGTACTCAATACTTTGAACGTTTCTGAAATCTGAAAACCTCCTCCTGTAAGGTGCGATTTATTGCAGTTCGATCGCTCTTGACATTTTCAAATGTATATTTCAAAATATCATTTGAAATTAGGCAAGATCTGTCCTTTGGAGGCAAGATGAAGACACCAAGAAAATGTACAGTCAAAACCTGCAAAAGCTTGTTAGCTGCTGCGGTCGATGTGTTTGCGGAGAAAGGTTACCGGGATGCTACTATCGCGGAAATCTCCGGGCGGGCTGGTGCAAACATTGCAGCCGTGAATTACCATTTCGGGGACAAAGAAACACTTTACCGAGAAGCATGGCGATATGCCTTCTCTGAATCCATTAAAGTACATCCAGCGGATGCCGGCGTGAGTGATGCAGCACCACCAGAAGAACGCCTGAAAGGCCAAATAATAGCCCTTTTACATCGGATACACGACAAAAAGAACAAAGAGTTTCTGATAGTGCTGAAAGAATTTGCAAATCCGACGGGGCTTTTGGACGAGATTATGCGGGAGATGCTTTTCCCTCTGCAAAAGAGGATGCAAGGTTCAATCCGTGAGTTGCTGGGTCAACAGGCTTCAGACATGCAGATTCAGTTCTGTGAGGTAAGTATTATCAGCCAGTGTGTTAATCCGATGGTCTTGGGAAGAAGAGGTCATGCAGAGGGCCCGCCGGGAATTACAAATTTGAATGCTTATGCAGATCATGTGGTGCAGTTTTCACTCGCTGGGATACACAAAAAAAAGAATGATTCATTAAAAAACACTCGTTCAAGAAATAAAAAGCTGAAATAGGCAAAAAGGGGTACTATGAGTTTTTTAGGCAAAACGACCT
>JBFLXP010000533.1:0-2032 GCA_040757315.1 Nitrospirota bacterium | reverse complement strand
AAGCGCAAAGCCGACATCATCGAATGTCAAGACCTTGTTGATGATAGTGATGAAACCAAACAGGAGCGGTATTTTGGCAGAATTCAGCAGGCAGCTTTAGTTAAGCATCAACACCATCACATCCAAGACACGCAAACGGGTATCCATGTTTCGTTTGGCGTTGTGCGGGTCGCCAATATTGCCCCCTGCGTAGCCGCAGCTAACAATCTCATGGAGCGTTTCTGGCCGGATGATGTCGATGTTAGGATTATGGCGTACCATTCTCAGCAAGTCCTGCTCTTGCGACATGAACAAGAAAAGCATTTGGATAGCATACTCAAACGGATAGAAAGGGACGGTGGACAGCCGGAAGCTCTTAACAATCCGGTCATTCGCGGCCATCTTGATCAGAGTTCCGCCAAGCACATGTTGTTTATTGTGGTTGCCACGCCGGTGGAAGAGGTTGGGCGTGACCATGACTTTGACTGGGCGATAGTGGAGCCATCATCTTACCGCTCTATTATTCAGCTCGCAGGCCGCGTTCGTCGGCACCGCGAAGGCGGAGTGGAACATCCTAATATTGCTTTACTGCAATACAACTGGAAGACGCTTCAAGACGGCAACCAGCCGAACAGAAACTACTTTTGTCGTCCCGGCTACGAAGAAAAGCAGAGGCTGGACACCCACGATCTATGCGAGCTGATTGATATCGAAGCGGTTGCGCAAAATGTCAATGCTATTCCGCGCATTCAAAAACCAAGGCGCCTGAATGATCGAATATCGCTGGTTGACTTAGAACATAAGGTCACAGAAATGCAACTTGCAAACTATACAGGTGAAGGGCCGGAAAAACTGCAAGGCTATCTGACCGAACACTGGTACTTGACCGCATTGCCCCAAGCGCTTAATCCATTTCGAAAAAGCGAGCCAACAAAGAAGGTGTTTTTGATGTATGACCCGGAAGAAGAGGGGTGCGTATTTATTGAAAAGGATGAGCAAGGCTATCCGGTCGACCGTCAAAATATTCTACAAATACGCCATCACGGCATCAGTAATAACCAGGAAAAGAGATTATGGCTCAAGCGCGATTATGACAAATTACTTCAGCAGTATGCGGCGCAACATGATTCCAGCAAAAAATTGATTTCGCTTCGTTATGGCGAATTGACTTTTGTGCATCGAGAGAACCAGGAATACGAATATTCAGACCAGTTTGGTTTGACCGCAAAAGTTGAGAGCTGAGGAGAAGTTATGGAAAACAAGATAAAAGAGCATATTGATAAGCTGCTAAAAATCCGTCTGAAGGAATCGGTCGAAAGTGAATTTGCTAAAATTACAAATGAGGCAAATGAACCAGTAGTTAAAATAGAGGACAAACGATTAAAGGATCAAATTAGGCAAAATATCAAGGAAAGCTTAGACAAGGAATATAAGTATGGCGCCTGGTTAGATAATGTGTTGTCACAACACTTAGAGGACTCGTATTTCCCAATGAGTCAGAGTGAGGAAGATTTGTTCCAACTTTTAAATTTGGAAGTGTTATACAAACGAACTTTTAAATCTGCTTGCGATGACGGGCATCCTATAATTATAGAACTCCTGGAAGATCTGCAGATAGAAAGAGAATTTATTAAAAAATACATCCACAAAGTAGAATCCTTTAACCCAGAACCAATGGCGTTTTATCTGCTATTTCAAGAAGAACTGGAAAATGCACATTTTTGTTTGGACGATGTCTGCGAAACAATAGACAAGCTTTCCGAAGACAGCACACACGGTGCAATCGTCAGTCACCCAGCAAAAATGACCAACCCAGAATGCAAGTTCCCAAAAGTTTTCGCGTCTTCAAACTCATCGCCGGACGGCTTTATTCGCACCGGAAATTCTGAGGCGGTTTTTGATATGCACGTCAATGCAGTCAATTTAAAAGTCTTTAAATTTCTATCCTTGGAATATAGGAAAAAGCCCTTGCTGGAATATATCAAAAATCAGAATCTCCACGTATTTGGGCAATTATTCGGGGTAAGTGAGGCTAAAGCAAAAACATGGGTTG
>JBFLXP010000532.1:0-2033 GCA_040757315.1 Nitrospirota bacterium | reverse complement strand
AGGTGTAAATTATGTGGGGACCTCTTGAATCCGGGAATCAACTGGCAAAACCGAAGTTGACGGTGTTTCAGGAAATGTGCCTTTATGGCATCCTGGCGACGGTTCCCATGTTCAAACTGGGCACTCTTATCATGAGAAGCGAGACCTTTACCCCCGCCAAGTTTTTTGTTCTTCTGGCTCTCATGGCGCTGGGAGCGAATATCCTCCTGAAAAGAGACGTTCGCGTTTTGTCGGATTTGGTTCGCGATAAGGTAAATTTGCTCATCTTGATCTTCCTCTCGGTTTCTTTCATATCGCTCGTCAACGCCAGGTATATTCGCGACTTTACATTCGCCGAAATTGCGGTGCGGATAAAAATGGCGATACTCTTCTTTACAATTGTTGCAATCATAAGAGACCGCAGAACCGCCAAGTTTGCCGTTTGGACCTTTATTGTCGGCAGTCTCTTGACAGTGGGGGTGGGCCTCTATGAACTCGCTGTCGGAAAAGCGTTTCTCGCAGGAGGGCATCGCGCCGGCGTCGCCGCACAAACAACGCTTCAAGGACTTATGAAAACTGCATTCGGCAAATTTCGCGTACAGGGACTTTATGGTGATGCCGGTTTCCATGCGCATGCCATGGTGATATTTTCCGGTCTCGCCCTGCCGTGGCTCTTCTATAGCAGTTCAAAAATGATAAGGATTTTTGTGGGGGCCCTCCTCATCGGCTATGTGATTAATCTAATCGGTACGGGAGCCAGGGTTGGTTGGGTCTCGCTGGGCTTCATGCTTCTTATATTCATGGTCCTGTTCAAGCACAGGTACAAATACGCTATCTGGACAGTCCTTGTGACATCGGTAGTCGTCATCTTCCTCGTTTTGTCCCTGATCCCTCATGTCACCACGTTTGACAGGCTTCATACGCAGAAGAATATATCGTTCGACTGGCGTCTTGCGACGTATGGCATAGCCCTGGAAATGGTGCGCGATCATCCTTTGCTTGGTGTGGGGACAGGAAACTACCTTTCCGAATATCATAATTATCTTGATCTGGAGCCGGGCCTTTCGCGGTATTATTTTGGATGGTTGCACAATTCGTACCTGCAGATCTGGGCCGAAAATGGTACTATTGGATTGCTCGTGTTTCTGCTGTTGTTATTCTTTGCAGTTTACAGCATTTTCGCTGCGTATCGGCGAGCCGCGGACTTGGAAATGAAGGCATTAACCCTGTCCGTCCTTATCGCTCTTCTCGGCTACCTTGTTGAGTTTTCGGGAATTCCTGCCATTGGTCAGGAACTCGGCTGGATTTTGCTTGGATTCTCGGTAGCCGTTTCGGCTGTCGTTCGCAAGGAAAGCACGGAACGGGAGCGTGAGAATCTTCACTATGAAGCAGGTTTTAATCCGCCTCAAAAGAGATGACTTGTTGGAGGAGGTGTCATGAAATATTCCATCACAGTTCTTAGAATATTGATTGCTGCTATTGGCATTGGAGCGGTTTTTTGTTCGACAGGGAACTCTGCTGCCGAAGCGAGAACCGATAAAGAAACGCAGAAGATCAAGGTGCAACGGTTCGGCGTTGACGGGGTTTCGGTTACCCCGAAATCCATGCGGAGAATTGCGGAAATAGGAGACGGCTGGTCGGGGGTGAATGATCTGAGATGGAAAATGGTCGAACCTGAAAAGCCAAGGAACGGCAAGCACATGTACGATTGGCGAAAAGTGGACAACTTCCTGAAGACCTTTCAGGCAACCGGTCGGAGTCTTCAGGTTATCATAAGAGTTTATAATGATTGGGCACTTGAGTATTCTACCCGCATGAAGGTGGATGATCCGGGTTCGGGCAAGAGAGTCGGTTCCCTCTCGCGCATCAAGCCGGAACATCTTTCTGATTGGGCGGCATTCATCTCGGAATTCGTAGAGCGTTATGATGCCGACGGGTACGGCGATATGCCAGGTCTCAAATATCCCATCACCGTCATCCAGATTGAGAGTGAAGCGGAGAACGTATGGGAAAGTGTCGATGGATATGTGGAAGCTCTCTGTGCGGCGTCTCGT
>JBFLXP010000531.1:0-2040 GCA_040757315.1 Nitrospirota bacterium | reverse complement strand
TGGATTATCCGGTCAAGCCGGATAATGACAAAACACGACTTTATGGGCAGACTTTAATTAGCTTTGGGGCATGGCGTCGAGGAAACAGGACTTCACTGAAAGTGTCATCCTGATTTCGTATTTTCGATGTGGTGGCTTCCTATGCCATAATGTACCCCGACATTTGTCGGGGAAGGCTTTTAGTGCCGCCCCTCCTTTTCTATGCTCATAATTCTCATGCAACTGTAAGGTTGACACATTCCGCCTTTTGTGGTTCACTATGTATCGAATTTCAAGCATTCGCAAGAATACCGACGAGGAGGGTACATAGTGAAAAAGGGGAAATTGCCGATATCAATCATTTTGTGTTTACTGTTTTTCCTGCCTGTATTAGCCTCTGCAAAGACAACCTCTATCTATTATCCCGCAGATAATCTCATCGACCGGGGAAAACCGAACGGTGTATTCGAAGTGCTTGTTCTCAGGGACAATACGTGGCAGAAGGCCGGAAGCATTGCGTACAACAAGTATTTCAGGGAGAAGGAACTGTCCATGGAGAATTTCATCGACGGCAGCGGAAAGATGAAAATTCGCGTTCAGCAGAAAGGCGGGGGCGCTGCTCATATCGATTCCGTATTTCTTGGAGGCAAGCCGCCTGTGGAAGTGAGAAATGTCCCCAACGGACAACATAAACTTTCGTCAAGAGATTTCGATGTGATCGATGCAACAAAACCTGTCGAAGTTGTTTTCAGTCCGAACACAAACAAAACTCTTAAACTCACCGCAAGGATCGAGAACAAGGTCCTGACCGGGCATCCCTTTCTTTTCCCCATGGAGAATCTCGGGAAAAAAATAGACGCCGGGGCCCGTTTTTACTCATATAAGATGAACTCTCAAAAGGGTTCGCTGAACGTGAACGGCGGGTTAGATGAGATAGGGAGCCAGAAGCCTTTTTTCAGCGAGTTTTCTCCCTGCGGTTCCGGACATCCCTCGACTTATACTTATGGATGGGTGAGAAATGACGACCAAAACCTGTACGTAGCCGTCGATTTTACGGCGGACAATACTGTGGATGGTGATAAGGATTACGCAAAGGTCTACGTTAATACCGGAAGAAGTGTGAAAGAATTCAAGACCTCAGTGCCGGAAACCAGATGGGGCAAAGCGGGATTTGCCTATACCGATAAGGTGGGCTATCAGCATAAGACATATGAATTCAGTATCCCGTTGACAGAGATCGCAAATGAAAAAGCGGATATAAGCGGTGAAGTTTTGTTGTCGTTCTCGGCATACGGAACCGCAGCAATTCCCACTTATGTGTACGAAGCTCTTATCGATGCAGACGATAATCCTGCCACGGGCGGAAGTGTGACGATTGTGCAAGGAGCCGAGACGCCGCATGACGAGCCGGGTATCGATTATATTGTCCGTGTAGGCTTTGACGATGGCGCAGGAATTCTTGGGCCGACTCAAGTCCTGGCATATCAGGGCGGAACTTTCAACATTATAGATACAAACATTTCAACATATCCGATGGGGTTCGGCAATGGCTCTAACGGATCCAACGTTGCCGAATTCAGGGCTCTGAAAAGCCTCCTGAATAATCCCGTGGGAAATATGAGAATAATCTATCATGCAAGTATCATAGGAGCAAATGACTATACATCTCCGATTATCTTTCAGGCCGGAACAACCGCAGTCCCGACATTATCTGAGTGGGGAATGATTATCACGGCGCTGCTTTTCGGACTGACGGCAATCTGGATGATCAGAAAAAGAAAGTCGAACTTCGGCAAAGCGCTGATTGTGCTGGTAGCAGTGGCCGGGATAGCAGGTCTTGCCTGGGCTGCAACAATTGTGCTGGACGGTCAGGTCAATGACTGGACCGGGATACCTGCTCACCCTGATGACCCGTTCGATTCTTCGATCGGTGACCCAAATGAAGATATATGGGCGGGATTTGTCACCTCGGATAACACTTATTTCTATTTCAGAATGGATATGAGCCCTCAGCAGCCTGAGTAAGGTCGCAGAAGAAGATTTGCGGGAAGAAGTCAGAGC
>JBFLXP010000530.1:0-2041 GCA_040757315.1 Nitrospirota bacterium | reverse complement strand
ATGAATATATGGAGAGGTATTCAGGAACAGTGTTATTTTTTTCGACATCATTTTTTCCTTTCTCCCGTGTATGTTCCTTTCCTGGTAACAGGGCAGCATTCAGGTCCCGGAAGCTCTTCAGGGTAATCTTTTTTCAGGATTTCAAGAAGGTCGGGAATCATGGAATTTTTCAGAAAGTAACACCTGAGTCTTCCGTCAATGAAGTAGTCAATAATGCCTGCATGTCTAAGGGCGGATAGGTGTTGAGAGATATTGGATTGTCTTAGTTCAAGAAACCCCTCAAGGTCGCTGACGCATTTAACGCCTTTTGACAATTCTTCCAGAATCGCAATTCTTGCGGGATGTGCTATCAATTTAATAACTTCTATTCTTGAAGATAATGAATTCATATATTCAAATATTAGAATATGACGATATAAATGTCAAGCGCATCTTCTAAACCCTGCGGCTAAATACATTTTCTGCTATAATACCGAATCGTTTTATTGTTTCATTCAAAGAAGGGAACGCATATGAAAATTTTAATCATCCACGGCCCCAACCTCAACCTCCTCGGCAGGCGAGAGGCTGATATATACGGTACAAAGACCCTTGACGATATCAACGGCCTGCTCAGGCAGCTTGCAAAGGAGCTGCAGCTTGAAGTTGATATCAGGCAGTCCAATCACGAAGGCGAGATAGTGGACTGGATACAGAATTCAAAGGAATATTTCGCGCTTGTCATCAATCCCGCCGCATATACGCACACAAGCGTTGCGATCAGGGACGCGATAGCCGCGGTTGAAATACCTACAGTTGAAGTGCATTTATCGAATATACACAAACGTGAAGAGTTCAGACACAAATCTCTTATCGCCCCTGTGGCATACGGACAGATATCGGGCTTCGGATTCGACAGTTATCTGTTGGGCCTGAGGGCGGCGGTCTCAATCGCAAATGCGTGTAAAGGCAATTCTTAGAAGGAAGCTTGAAAAGCAGAAAGTCGACGGTATCCTCATTACCGACCTTCTCAATGTAAAATACCTCACCGGATTTACCGGCTCGGCCGGTTACTCCATTATCACCGGAAATAATGCGCTCTTTATAACCGACTTCCGTTACCAGGAGCAGGCGAAGTCTGAAGTAAAGGGATTTGAGATTGTCATCGAATGCGGCGAGAGGTCGAAGGAAATCAGGGGCCTCATTGAAGAGCTTGGAATAAAAAAACTCGGATTTGAAGACCATCATGTGACCTATGGATTTTATAAAAAACTCCTGAAGAAAAAAATCAGGCTCAAGCCTCTGACCGAGACAGTTGAATCATTGAGGATCGTAAAATCCCCTATCGAGATTGACTGCATAAAGAGAGCCGTGAAGCGCGCTGAAAGGGCCTTCAGGAAACTTCAGCCGCATATAAAAGCAGGCGTGACCGAGAAGGCGCTCGCGCTCAGGCTTGAAGAATTACTTAAAGGTGAAGGCTGCAACAGGCTGCCTTTTGAAATCATCGTTGCTTCCGGGCCGACCGGGGCGTTGCCTCATGCAAAACCGACCAACAGGGTTTTAAAGAGAGGCGACCTCGTGGTCTTTGACTGGGGAGGGGAATACAAAGGATACTTTTCCGATATGACCAGAACTGTGCTTATCAGTGGAAAGGACATGTCCCGGCAGAAAGAGATTTATGAAATTGTCCTTGAAGCTCAGAGAAAAGCTATCGAGTCGGTAAGATCGAATATCAAGGCTACCGAGATTGATTCCGGGGCCAGAAATTATATCAAAGAGAAAGACTGCGGAGAGTATTTCGGACACGGAACAGGACACGGGGTAGGGCTCGCCGTACATGAGAAGCCCTACATCTCATGGCGCAGCAAAGATGTGATAAAAGAAAATATGGTATTTACGATCGAGCCCGGCATTTATCTCCCCGGTTTCGGAGGGGTGAGAATAGAAGACATGGTTGTGGCCAAAAAGGATGGCTATGAATTGTTGACGGGCCTGCCGAAGAATCCGAACGCGATGATTGTTTGAAGGGATTTTTTTAGCCGAATCAGCCGTCTTGCAATGC